>JBIKIM010000014.1:0-10050 GCA_044361605.1 Bacteroidia bacterium
TCATCGATATATGTCACGGCGAAGGCATTGCGGTAATTTTAGACATGGTTCTCAACCATGCCTTCGGTCAAAGCAGCCATTGCCGAATGTATTGGGATGCCGCCAACAACCAACCTGCCGCTAATAACCCTTGGGTTAACCAACAAGCGAAGCACGATTTCAATGTGGGGTATGACTATAACCACGAAAGTAGTGCCACCAAATATTTCACCGACCGGGTGCTCAAACATTGGCTCACCCAATTTCAATTTGATGGATTTCGCTTTGATTTATCGAAAGGGTTCACCCAAAAAAACACCTTGGGAAATACCGGTGCTTGGGGCAATTACGATGCCTCTCGCATTGCACTTTGGAAACGCATCCGCGACCAAATCAGAACCTACGATACCGATGCCATGCTCATTTTAGAGCACTTTGCCGACAACGACGAAGAACGGGAGCTTAGTTCTATGGGCTTTTTCCTTTGGGGAAATGCCAATAGCGCATATAACGAAGCCACTATGGGGTATAATTCCGACCTTTCTTGGGGAAGTAATTATAATGCCCGTAGCTGGACAAATGCCCACTTGATTTCTTACATGGAAAGCCACGACGAAGAGCGTTTGATGTATAAAAACACCATGTTCGGTAACGTAAAGGGCAGTTACAGTACGAAAGAAACCAAAACCGCATTGAAACGCATGGAAATGGCCTGTAACATATTTTTTACCGTACCCGGACCTAAAATGATGTGGCAATTTGGAGAACTCGGCTACGATGTAAATATCGATTTTAACGGTCGCACCGGTGAAAAGCCCATCCGTTGGGAGTATTTAAAAGACAAAGATCGGGCACATTTGCGTTGGGTTTACAGTACGTTCATGAACCTAAGAAACACCTATCCTGTATTTCATGCCAAACTCAATGCCGATGACGGGTTCGGTGCCGAATTAAATGGAGTGGTTAAGAAAACTTGGTTGCAGAAAGGCGATCACAAAATACACGCGCTTTCCAATACCAATGTAGACAAAACCAATACTACGGTATTCCTTCAGGAGGCCGGAACCTGGTACGAATTGTTTTCTGGCGATAGTTTCACTGCGGCTAATAGCAGCTTTGCCATTACTATGGCACCGGGTGAATACCGTTTATATAGCAATAAGAAAATGGAGATAACACCTTTTGCATTCGAAGAGGAGCAAAACAATACGCTCGGGTTGGGTAACAGCGGCATTTCGATATTCCCCAATCCCGCTTCTACAACGCTACAAATTACCGGTGTCAATCTTTCTAAAAATACCCTTATTCGCATTTATGATTTGAGCGGCCGCCTCAGACTGCAAGAAAGCCTAAGTTCTGAAGCCCTCGATATTGAAATGTTACAATCGGGTATGTATGTTATAGAAGTTCAAAGCAACGGTATTAAGAAAACCCAGCGCTTAGTGGTGTCTAAATAAGCAAAATACTACCTTCAGGAGTAGGCCAATTAAAAGCCATTTGTAATGGTCTGCAAGAAACCCATGGACTGATGGGTTCTAATTAGCCGACAGGAAGCGTTTATACAGCGCAAGACCCTCCAAACCGGTCTCGTTCCAAAAGGTATAATCGTGCACGCCAAGGCTAACACGTACCTCTAAGGTTTCGGTTGTTTGGACTTCATTAAAGCGTTTTTTCAGACGAAGCGTGTGTTCGGGATTGACCCAAGGATCTCGCATACCATGTGCCAAATAAACAAACGCAGGCATGCCGTCTAAATTTCGAACATCATTACTGCCATTTTCCCAACGGGTTTTAAACCTCGAATAAGGCCCCATGCTGTTAATCATCAAATTGTCCTTACGATCGAAATTAGGAAAATAATCACCGCTCAATGCCACTAACCCTCCTACTTCATTTTGATGCTCCATGCCCATTAATACCGCCCCTCTTGCGCCGGTAGAAAGTCCCATCAAGACCATATTTCCAAGCCCCACAAAATTGGATACCGGTTGTAAAATCGAATCCCAAAGCCAGGTTCGCGTAGCAAATCCTTTATAATCCTCTCGCCCTTCGGGATAGACCGAATCCATGTATACGCTCTTGCCCATATCGCACAACAAGACTTGAAATCCCCAACTTAAGGCCGAATCCACTACGCCCGTTTTATACTTCCAGTCCATCACTGGATAATTCCAACCTGGCAAAAGCACCAATACCTTACCGTTCTTTTTTTGCGGATTTTGCACATAAAAGCGATAGGAATTTTTGCGATAATTGCAATCATAAGACCCGTTTGCACCCCGTTGCAAATCTAAAACCAAGGGAAACGCGCAAGATTCGGGTTTGGGTAAGGTCGTTGCATTCGGCGTTATAACCGAGGTATCTCGAAGTACCTGATTTTGTTCTGAGGTGTTAACGCCCTGAGGCGATTTCCCCCGAGAACAAAAAGAAAATAAGGTTGCTGCAATAAGGAATGTGGCGGTACGCATTAATCACCTTCATAGCCAAAAGAACGGAGCAAACGATCGTCGTTGCGCCAATCTTCACGCACTTTTACATGGAGTTCTAAATGCACCTGCTTGCCAAAAAAAGCTTCCAAATTTTTGCGAGATTCAATACCCAACTGCTTAATTTTTGTACCTCCTCTGCCAATAAGAATGGGTTTTTGGGAATCGCGCTCCACAAAGATTTCGGCATGAATATGGATGATTTTTTCAGACTCTTTGAATTCAAGGCAATTAACTTCACAGGCGTAGGGCACTTCTTCGTCGTAGAGCTTTAGCAAGTGATTGCGCACTATTTCATTTACAAAAAAGCGTTCGCTTTTATCGGTCAATTGGTCATCGGGATAATATGCAGGATGTACGGGCAAGAACGATTCGATGTATTGTTCCAATTCTTGGGTATTAAACCCGTGTTCCGCAGATATGGGTAGGTAAATATCGGCGGCAAATGTGTCTTTAATTTCCTGTAATTTAGACTCTAATTCTTCTTGATTACTCAAATCAATTTTATTCAACGCGATAATTTTCTTAGCGGCAGAGCGCTCAAACTTCACTTTAATTTCTTCCGAAAAGTTCTTCCCATGGATGTCTAACATTAAAATCAACACATCGCTGTCTTTAATAGACTCATTCACGAAAAACATCATTTTATCGTGCATTTTGTACGATGTTTTATTCAAAACTCCTGGGGTGTCGGAATATACGATTTGAAACCCTTCGCCATTTTTAACCCCCAAGATTCGGTGTCTTGTGGTTTGGGCTTTGGGATTCACGATGGCCAAGGCCTCGCCTAAAAGGTGGTTGTACAAGGTACTTTTTCCGGCATTGGGCATGCCGATGATACTCACAAATCCGCTTCTAAAATTATCTGTCATGTGTTAAAATCCTAAACATATACGTATGCCAGCCTCTAAGGTTCGGGGTTGGTATTTCCAATCGCGTTGTGCTTTAGAAATGTCCAAACCTGTAACGGGAGGTCTCTTTGCGGGCTGATTCAAGGTGGCCGAACTCACTTTTTCAATGGCGTCCATAGAAAAAGCATACATCTGAGCAATCTTAGAGACTAAGTCAAAGATACTCAAGAATTCAGGCCCTGCAATATTATAAATCCCAACTTCATCGGCTTCAGCCGCCATTACACAACCAATGGCAAGATCTTCTGCCAAGGTGGGTGTGCGGTATTGATCGTCGACCACTTTGGCATTTTTGCCTTCTTTTAAGGTGTTATAAGCCCATAACATGATATTGCTGCGACTCATGTCGGCCACTTTGCCGTAAACCAAAACCGTGCGCAGTATGGCATAATCAGTGGCCCATTTTTGAACGGCTTTTTCCGCTTCTAACTTACTCCATCCATAATAACTTAATGGATTGGGTTGGTCTGTTTCGGTATACATTTCCTTGGTACCGTCGAAAATAAAATCCGTACTAAGGTGTACCAAACGAAAACCGTATTCGGCACTTTTTTGCGCTAAAAAAGCGACCGCATCTATATTAAGAGCCACGCAGGCTTCTTTTTCAAATTCGCAATCGTCGACTTGCGTCATCGCGGCCGTATGAATAAGAACATCAGGCTTAAAATTCTTCAGAACCGCATCAACCTCTAAATGGTTCACAATATCCATTTGTTGATAGCTCATAGCATCCGCTTTCGGGTGTCTGTTGGAACCTTTACCCGTAGCCAACCAAATCACTTCGTTCTGAGCCAAATACACATCACTCAGCTTCTGTCCTAACAAACCATTGCTTCCGGTAATCAATACGCGTTTCTTGTGACTCATAAATTACCTCAAAGTTCACGTGCTTTGCTTAACCAAACAAGTAAAATATCGCACATCCCATATTGAATGCGTATTTTTGTTAATATGAAGTTTACCACGTTTCGCTACAACAACCGTGTGCAGGCCGGAATCGTAGCAGAAGATGCCGTTTACAACCTGAATGATATCGACGCAAGCATTCCCCCAACCATGCTTGAAATGCTCCAAATTTGGGAGGAAATTATTCCCAAAACCCAAGCCATACAAAATGAAATCTTGGAGGGTCAACATCAAAATTTCCGTTGTCCTATTCTTGAAGTTGAATTCTTGGCGCCCGTTCCCAATCCGACTAGTTGCCGAGATGGTTATGCATTCCGCCAACATGTGGCCGCTGCACGTCGCAACCGCAAAGTGCCAATGATTGAAGAATTTGACCACCAACCTATTTTCTATTTCACCAATCACAATGCCATTCAAGGACCCGGGGCGGTTTCGTGTATGCCCGACCACTTTGAAAAGTTGGATTTCGAATTAGAAGCTGCAATTATCATTGGGAAGCGCGGTAGGAACGTTCCTGCAGACCAAGCAGATTCTTACATTGCAGGATATACAATCATGAACGACATGAGTGCAAGAACCCTACAAATGGAAGAAATGCTCCTCAATTTAGGTCCCGCAAAAGGTAAAGATTTCTCTACCGTTATTGGTCCTTGGATGGTCACTCCAGATGAACTATCCCCGTTTGTAACCAAACCCAAATCAGGCCATACCGGCCAAAATTTCAGCTTAGAAATGCACTGTTGGGTAAACGGAATTCGCGTAAGTCACGGTAATATGGGTGAAATGGATTGGACCTTTGCGGAAATCGTAGAACGCTGTTCTTACGGCGCGGATATTTTACCCGGCGATGTAATTGGCTCAGGTACCGTTGGCACAGGCTGCTTTTTAGAACTTAATGGAACCGGACTACTCAACGATCCTAATTACACCACCCAATGGCTTAAAGAAGGCGACGTAGTTGAAATGGAAATCACCGGATTAGGTCGATTAAAAAACACCATCGTGGCGGAGAAATCAGATTTCTCAATTCTGAAAATCAAAGAAACGTTTAAAGGTAAATAATCTGTGATCCTGTTTAGGATGGGCGAATTATTAAGCAACAATGGGTAACGCAACCCCTATTGTTCCGTCTGTTTATTGGTTTGCCAATGCAAATTACTAATCGATTTTTGAAATAATCAATTGACCAACGGATACATTGAAATCTTGTCCTTTGCTAGTTTCATCACGTGATACAGAATATAGAATATTCGCACGCCTTTATATTGTCCCCAATTGAAACAATAGATTGATTTTATCCGCATTGTTCGATTCGTAAGCATCTTTATCGTTTTTCAATGAAACGATCTTAAACTTATTTATATATTCGAATCATGATTCAAAATCACGAAATCGATTATCACCTCCACGGCGAGGAAATGCAGTGTGTTGAGATTGAGCTAGATCCTCAAGAAACGGTAATTGCGGAAGCGGGCAGTTTTATGTTCATGGAAAATGACATCGAAATGCAAACCATTTTTGGCGATGGCTCTCAGTCCGATACCGGTTTTTTGGGTAAATTAATGGGCGCTGGAAAGCGATTACTCACCGGTGAAAGTCTATTCATGACGGCCTATACCAATTTGGGGTATGGCAAACGCAAAGTGAGTTTTGCTTCCCCTTATGCCGGTAAAATTGTACCCCTCAACTTAGCCCATTTAGGCGGAAAAATCATCTGTCAAAAAGACGCTTTCTTATGCGCCGCCAAAGGCGTTCAAGTAGGAATCGAATTCCAACGTAAACTTGGGACCGGGCTTTTCGGTGGGGAAGGTTTTATCATGCAAAAATTAGAAGGTGATGGTATGGCCTTTATGCACGCGGGTGGTTTTGTCCTCGAAAGAGATCTCAAAGCGGGCGAAAGTTTTCGCATCGACACAGGCTGTATTGTGGGCTTCACCGGAACCGTTCATTACGATATTCAATTCGTAAAAGGGGTAAAAAACGCTATTTTTGGTGGTGAAGGCTTGTTCTTTGCGGTCCTCAGCGGACCCGGTAAAGTATGGATCCAAAGTTTACCTGTAAGCCGACTAGCAGGCCGCATATTGTCTTATGCGAGACCCGGCAATAGCAAAGGAGAAGGCAGTATTCTTGGTGGAATTGGTAACCTATTCGACGGCGATAACAGTTAACTAAAACCAATAGGCTAATTTCAAGGCCAATGACCTACCCGCAAAGCCCCATACTTCTGTTTGGGGCTTTAATTGTAAAGCCGTTTGGTCCCAGTTCTGTGCGTATACTATAAAAATATCACTCATTGGTCGGTACCGCCATTGAAAGCGTACATTTATATTCATTAATTTATTCTGTGCATTTAACTGCCAGTAACCAATCAAATAAGTCGTTGTTGAAAAACTGTAATCGGCCTTCAAACCAATAAGATCAATAGCATAGCGACCACTATCGCCAAAATCGATATCAATATGCCGAATATTCCCACTGATGAACAAACGCGGGATTTTTCGATAACCCCATCCTGGAACCCTCCAAGAAACATCTGCCACATACTCTTGTTTATGTCCAATAAAATAGGAACCTATATCCAAACTACCACTTAAAGCCAATGGCTTTCGGTTATTCGTGGAACACGTAAACGTAGTTCCATAGGTATGATAATGCCCGAGTAAAAATCCACCGCCCGGAAGATTTACCGGCGCGAAAGGCAAAAACAACCTAAAATATTGGTGGTAGGTGGCAAGCGTGAATCGCGTACTATTCTGAAAATTCAGTTCGCCCTTCAAATCCGTATACGATTCCGTTGGAACCCATGCGCTATCATAATAAGAACTATTGTAAACATCAAGCGCATAGTTATTGATAAACTTGTTTTTAGATGGATAAAAAACCCGCTTAATCATGGGCTCCAAACGCCAATAATCCCATTTTACAACCTTTCCGGTAGCCGGATTAAAATTATCTACCCTCGGAACAAATCCCGTACGCGCATTGAACTGCCTACTTACATACTCGTGGTTCCACATAATACTCCAATCCAGAGTTTTATACAGCAACCAAGTAGCGTGTGCAAAACCCGCATTGGCTTGCAAACCTGGATAATGTGATTTTTGAATAAACGCTTTTCCCGCCCAACGATTGTCAGGTGTAAGTAAATTGAACTCGGTCCCTAAAACAGTATTGAAATCTCGATTTTCACCGCCCAATCGCTCATCGTGCACGGCTATAAACCCGATATTTGAGGCTTGTAAAACCTTTCGCTGCAGTGCCAATACACTGTAATTGATATGGGTAGCATTTAACAAACCGCGGGCTTGCGTGCTTACATTCATTAATCCTAAACGCCAATCGTTTCCATATTTTCCAGATAATCGCACCCCGTATTGAATGGGAATATTCGTTCGATCCGGCGCCAAACCAATTCTCCTAGAAAAAAACGGACGAATTTGACGGAATCCAAAATTGGCAAAAAGATCGCTGTTCTCTATAAAGAACTGCCTTCTCTCCGGAAAAAATAAGTTGAAACGTGTCAAGTTGACCTGTTGCTGGTCCACATCTACTTGTGCAAAATCGGGATTCAACGTTGCATCTAAATTGAGACTTTGGGTAATTCCTAGTTTTGTATCAAAACCAATACGCGGCTGTTGTCCCCATTTAGATCCTGAAGTTTCTTGAATAGAATTGTTACTGATATAGGGTAAAAACACTCCATTGAAAAAAGCCTTGTTTAGCGGCTGCTTCCATACCAAAGTATCAACAAATACCAAGGTGCTAAAATTGAAATTCCTTGGCACTCGGTGGTAATTTGAAATTTCATTATTCTTCAAATCGATACGAGAAACATTGATCCCCCAATTTTTGGCTCCAGGTACAAAACGGATACTCGCCAGTGGAATGGCTAATTCTGCAAACCAAGTAGAATCCGCAATATGCGTTTCTGAAAACCAAACCTGATCCCAAGCCGTACTCACCCCAAAACCGCCCCCATTTTCAATAGCCCCTTCACGCTGTGCATTATACGGACTAACCCCGAAAGAGAATCCATTTTGACCATCAAGAAAGGGTGATAAACTAACAATAACCGCATCGTGGGCCGTTACCGAAAAATCTCTTTTTAGGTTATTAACAATGAAAGGTTTCTCAGGATTGCGGTTATCGCATACCACTGCCACATAAACGAATTTATCATCGTGACAGATTGCAAATTCCGTTTTACTCAGCGACGCCGATGTATCGTAGGGATAATATTGCCTAAAGTTTCCGTAAAAATGCGCGTTTTTCCAGGTAGACTCGGATAAATTACCATCAATTATAATTTTATCGGCGGTCCTATCAATTTCCAATGGTTGAAAAGCTTTCACGGCTGGTTTAACACCGATTGACTGACCCTTTAGCGACCCTAATAAACCAATTAATACGGACGAAAGCAAACTCCAATAACGCAAACTCGTACTAATTATTGGACTTGGCGCGTTCGCGCTTTTGAGCCATTGTCATTCTATCAATTTGTTGATAGTATTTCTTTTTTTGTGCGGGCACATAAAATTTCAAACGTTTTCCTGCTATCAAAACCATCCTTGAATTGAGATTATTCCAACGACGCATATCTGCAACATTACAATCAAAAACATCTGTAATTGTGTACACCGCATCGCCACGTTTTACTTTATAATATACCCAAACTTTGTCTTCCCTTGAAGCCAATGGCGTTGGTGTAACGACTGCTTGAACCGGCTCCACTAATTCTACCGAATCACCATCAAAAACCTGTGTGATGGTATCATACGTAATTTCCATTCTGGGAACACCATTCAACCATAATGGAATGGAATCGCGGGATTTTTCATAACGCCCTGCGATTTCAACGGGCAAATTAAAGCTAAACAATTTCCCCATATAAGGAATTAAGTCGGTCCTTAATCCTGGATTATAATCTCTCATTTGTGCAATTCCCAATCCAAATTTATCATAGAAAAGTGCAAATGGAATCGCTTTTTCGATACCTAAAACCGTTTTGAGAGCAGCCCGATTTAAGGGTACCACAGGCTTTTCCATGTCTAACCATTCAGAAACAACCACGGCGGTAGCCAACCACTGAATAACCGGAACGCGTTCCTCCGGTTCTAGGGCATTATATACGGAATCAAAGTTTAATGTTTTCGTTGCATGTATCACCTGATTGAGTCGCGCGGGACCAATACTAAAAGCAGTGATACTCATTAGCCAATCGCGATAAATTATTTGAAGATCCGATAGGTATAAACAAGCGGCTTCTGTGCTCTTTTTAGCATCGTGGCGTTCATCATATAAAGCGGTTTGGGTAAGACCGTATTTTTTACCCATCAAATAAGGCAAAGGCCACAAACCCGAATATCCAGATTCGTTTCTAAAACGCGGTTCAAAACCGGTGTTGGCCGCAGGTAAAAACCCCACAAACCATGGTAATTGACGGTTTCGCCTTTCACTTTCAATTTGTTCTTGATACGCAAGATATCTACCGGCTAGAATAGCCGTTAAACCACCTTGGTTTTCGAGCCGTTCCGATATTTCCCCATACAACTCAGGGACACGAAAGCGCGGCAAGCCACGCGATTCATATTTGTCAAGCAGTTTTGATATAGTAGCCGTGTCTGCCGCATGGGTATGGGCAAAAGTTCCTATTAATCCCAATAAAAAACAAAAGGTTGCGCGAAAGATAAATCTCATTAAAATAATTTTTGGATTAATTCCGATAAATCGTACAAATCGTTTTCCGATTTCCGAGATGTCATTAATTG
>JBIKIM010000295.1:0-2830 GCA_044361605.1 Bacteroidia bacterium
TAACGGATGCCAGTCGTTCCGTGCCCATCGCCGGACAATTATTAAGTCACGAAACCTATCAAATATTCTCCGATAAACTGCGCGACGAATATCAAAAATTGGCTGAAAACCATGCCAATCGCCAGTTACAAAAAAATCTAATTTCTTATGGGGAAGCCGAACAGAACGGTCTTACCCTACATAGTTCGATGGTGGCCCCAAAAAAAACGGGCTTCTTTCAGTTGAATGACATTCAGATTAAAGATTTAGTTCCCTATATCGACTGGACGCCCTTTTTCCAAACTTGGGAATTAGCCGGCCGCTATCCCGATATATTAAGCGACGAAATTGTGGGCGATGAAGCACAAAAGCTGTTTCACGATGCCCAAAGTATGCTTGCAGAATGGGTATTGAATGCGCCCTTACAATTACAAGCCAACTTTTTCCTATTGCCCGTTCGCCGATGTCACGACGATGCCGCTGTTTATGCCAATGAAACCGACAAACAACCTTTGGCTGTTTTCCACTTCTTGCGCCAACAACGTAAAATGTCTAGTGGCGTGCCCAATCTCTCACTAGCTGACTTCTTGCACCCCAACGAATTGGATTATTTAGGTGGATTTGCGGTAACTGCGGGTATCGGACTTGAGCCTTTAATTGCGGCGTACGAAGCCGATTTCGACGATTATAACAGCATAATGACCAAAGCGTTGGCAGACCGCCTCGCCGAAGCGCTCGCTGAGTTCCTGCACGAAAAAATCCGCAAAGAGTACTGGGGTTATGCCGAAAATGAAACACTCAATACCGATGCACTCGTGCAAGAACAATACCAAGGCATACGTCCCGCACCTGGATATCCCGCCTGTCCAGACCATACTGAAAAAGAAATTCTCTTCCAGCTTTTTGAATCTCAATTGGGCAATAATGCCATTTCTCTTACCGAAAGCATGGCCATGTTGCCCGCTTCTAGTGTAAGCGGTTGGTATTTTGGACGTGAAGAAGCGAAGTATTTTGGAATTGGAAAAATCAACGAAGATCAGTTAATCAATTACAGCGAACGGAAGGGTAAAAGTGTCGATGAAATGCGACGCTGGCTCGGTCCGGTTTTATTTTAAGCGCCTAAATCGGCCTTCAAGGCTTCAAACGTATCGTACCCTTCATCTTTGATTTTCTTGCGCAATCGAGATTGCACGTTGCGTACATAAGAATAACTAAGGTTTAAGGTTACCGCTATTTCTTTCGGCCTGTAGTTGTCTAAAGACAAACTTAAGACTTGCCGTTGCGAATCAATTAAATCACTCAAAAAATCAACCTTACTGAAATCGTATCCCTTGGCAATCACCGTTGTGTCTACCGATTTATTTAAAAATAGAATATAATCCAAGTATTCCAAAGACTCCCGTATTCCAGGTAAATTCTTCTCCGGTAAATTGACCAATTTCAACTTTAAATCTTTTGAGGTTTCTAAAACACGAGCGCTAAGTTCTATCAACTTCTTGGACGTTTCTTTCTCGCGCTCTAAAATTTCCAATTCACTCTGTTTTTGACGGAACAAATCCTTTAATAGCGCATTGTTTCGCTCCGTTAATAGCCGCTGACGGAAATATGCATAAAGAATAACCAACAATAGCACCGTGCCGAAAAACAAGATGATATTATTGATTTTGAGGTGCAAGTTCACGGCCTCAGAATCGTGTTTGTTTTTCGCATATTTCCGTTCTAAATCAAATAAGTCCAACCGATTCGTCATATCGGTCTTTTTACTTTCTAATAGTTCTGTATAATAATCCTTTAAAAAACGGGCAGATTCGGTTTCCATTTGGGCCGATTTAATTATATTCCCTTGCCTCTTAAAGGCTTTACTCTGTAAATTGTAGTATACCGATACGCCCAATAAATCAAAAACAGACGTATCCAACGAGGATATGTGATTTAAAAAGTGCTCCTGTATACCATTCATTTTTACCCGGGTACTCCACCCCGATAAATAATAAAACAACTCACTATATCCCGATGGACCTTTTTCAGATAAAATTACATCCATATACGCATCCACATTACCTCCTTCGTCGTGCTCCAATTGCAATAGCTCAAAAGAATAGTAATTATAGACCTGCACTGGGGGAAGCCTACGCACGTCTATCCCTTTTATAAACGTTCTGGCATCATCCCAATTGCCCAACTCTTGCAACAAATGAACATACGTCAACCGATAAATAATTTGTTCAGAATTAGGATTCTTATTCGTTAAAAAAGGCGCAAAGCGGTCCAAAATTTCTTTAGCTTTAGTGAACTGCTTTTGACCAATCAACACGCTTGCTAAATTATTAGCCAAGATTAAATTTTTTGGATCGTAGGATTGCGCGCGTATTAAGTACTCGCCGGCCGCTTGATCGAAACCCAAAATAGAATTCAAGCCCCCTAAATTCGTAGCCATCCGACCCATCTCAACCGTATCTCCTAACTCGATAGCCGCCGAATAGGCAAGCTGCATAATATCCAAAGCAAGATTCAATCGATTGGTTAAGTAATAATACTGACCCAAAACATTATAATAGGCTAATGAAAAACTATCATTTGAATTGGCTACACGAACCGGCACTTTTCGTAAAAATGCTCCCGTTTTTTGTGTATCCTGATACAGGTAATACAGACCTTGACCAAAATTATAATAGGCCTCATCTATTTCCGAAACGCCCCCTTGGACGCGTTTAGCGTCTATAAAATTTAAGATTTTATCGGCTTCGGTGCCTTTCTTTGAACTTACCAGACGGTGCCGTATGTTATAAAGAAAGTTACGGGGTAATTCAGAGGCATTATCCTCATAATAGTGTACTATCGAATCGGCAGA
>JBIKIM010000296.1:0-2827 GCA_044361605.1 Bacteroidia bacterium
AACCCCGCTATAACCCTTCTTTTCCGCCGAATACCAATGACAGGAATAACCCAAGGACTCAAATTCCGCCGCATCGATTTGCGCCGGCAGCGCCTTCAACTCCTGAAAACACACAATATCAGCGCCTAATTCCTCCAAATATGTCCGCAATCCTTTCGAAGCCGCACTCCGAATTCCATTAACATTATACGTTACTATTTTCATATGTTGAATTCTTATTTATCCCAATTTTCCATTATTAATAAATGGCCCTTTTCAAATTCTATTTCCACAAAACCATCGTGCAATACCCGATTCGAACTACTCGTTTTTTCGGGCAGTTGCAGCGTTTCATTCACTAAATTCCATACTAAATTTTTTGTAGTAACGCCCTCCGCCATGCCACAGGGAATTAACGATATCGACGTATTTTTAGGATACCACTTTTGAAACTTTTTAGGGGAAGCAAAAGTCCTTCCGTAATCATCGATAAACGCGATATTAAGTCGATCCGACCACGCAACCGCTGTAAAAATGTTGTTAAAATAGTGGTCCATACGCATGCCACCAGCCCATAATACATGTACCGAATGAAAGTTACGACTGATCAGATATTCGAACCCTTTTTGCAAATCTGTATAGTCCTGATTCGGTGCGTGCACCCGCTCGATTCCCAAGGCCTGCGCCCGTTCCGTTAAGGCTTCCCCCGAATCAAAATCGCCCAACCATACATCTACCTTGATATTCCATTCCAAGACCCTGCGCAACGCACCGTCTAAAACAATCACGAACGGACTCCATTCTAGAAGTTCTTCCATTAACGCCACCGAACACGCCTCTCCATCGGCTATTAAAAGGGCCGCCTCTTGATTGTCGCGTACAATATGGTGTGAACTCACCTTGCAAAAATGCGAATTTTATACCGCCTAATCGACTTTAAATCGATAATTTATCGGTTATCGTAACTTTAATGAGAGAACCGGCAAAATGGAACGAATTTTGTATCACTTTTTACGTTAAAGAACTATGCAAGCACATTTACTTTGGGCCGACGACGAAATCGACTTACTCAAACCTCATATTCTATTCCTAGAAGGAAAAGGATACCGCGTAAGTACCGTCAATAACGGCCGTGATGCCATCGATACCGTACGCGTTACAGATATCGATTTGGTGCTGCTCGATGAAAATATGCCCGGTATTTCTGGTATCGATGCGCTCGCCGAAATCAAACAAATAAAACCCAATCTTCCCGTTATCATGATTACCAAAAACGAGGAAGAGCATATTATGGAAGAGGCCATCGGTTCAAAAATTGCCGACTACCTAATCAAACCCGTAAATCCCAATCAAATTCTCCATTCGCTGAAGAAAAATCTCGACGAACAACGTTTCATCAATCAGAAAACAACCCAAGGATACCAACGCGAATTCATGCAAATTGGCATGAGCGTTTCCGAAAAATTGAGCTTTCAAGAATGGACCGACGTCTATAAAAAATTGGTGTATTGGGAAATGCAACTCGATGAAACTTCCGAAGACGGAATGAAGGAAGTACTCGAAACCCAAAAAGCCGACGCCAACCGCGCTTTTTGCAAATTTGTGACCCAAAATTATTTGAGTTTTATACAAAACGACAACAGCGGCACCTTACTGAGCCATAACCTGTTTCGTAAGGCCGTTAATCCCTTGCTCGATGCGGAAGAACCCGTTTACATCATATTACTCGATAACCTGCGATTCGACCAATGGAGGGCCATATCCGAAACCCTGAATACCATACTCAGAACCGAGTCGGAAGACCTTTACATGAGCATCCTTCCTACCACCACCCAGTATGCGCGTAATGCCATTTTTAGCGGCATGCTTCCCCTAGATATAGAAAAAGCATTTCCCGAAAAATGGTCGAACGACGAAGACGAGGGGGGCAAAAACCTATATGAAAAAGATTTCCTTGAAGAGCAATTGAAACGCCTTCGAAGAGACATCAAATTCAGTTACCATAAAATCACCAAGCTCGATCATGCCAAAGCCCTGGTAGACAACGTAAACAACATGCGTAACAATCAGTTGAACGTGATCGTTTACAACTTTGTAGATGCCTTTTCGCATGCCCGTACTGATGTGAACATTGTGCGAGAGCTGGCCGACGACGAAGCCGCCTACCGCAACGTAACCGCTACGTGGTTCAAACATTCCCCACTTTGGGAAGCCATACAGCGAATTGCCGAAAAACCATGTAAAATCGTTATCACCACGGATCACGGCAGCGTGCGCGTAAAGGACCCGATAAAGGTAGTGGGCGATAAAAATGTCAATACCAATTTGCGCTATAAACAAGGAAAAAGCTTGACCTACAACCCCAAGGAAGTATACGAAGTCAAAAAGCCACACGAAGTCAAATTACCCCTGCAACACTTAAGCAGCTCGTTCATATTTGCGAAAGAAAACGATTTCTTCGCCTATCCCAACAACTTCAATTACTACGCCAAATACTACAAACACACCTTTCAACACGGCGGCATCAGTATGGAAGAAATGTTGTGTCCCTTAATTGTGTTATCGCCCAAACGCGGAAACTAATCAACACACGTATCGATGTTAGGTATTGATAATCAATCATCTTTAGCGGTAAAACAAACGATTACAAATGGAAACTTGGCAGGGTAACCTCGGCTTAAACGACCTCAACACGCTGCTAATCCAATTGCGAGAGCACGTTCAATTGGGCACGCGTATTTTCCTTTTTTCGGGGGAAGTTGGAGCGGGTAAAACCCACCTCATAAAACAACTTTCCCGAGCCATTGGCATAGAATCACAGGTGCAGTCGCCCACATTCGGCATCGTG
>JBIKIM010000297.1:0-2819 GCA_044361605.1 Bacteroidia bacterium
CGCTGCGATAAAACCCTAAATGTCCTTGCTGTTCGAGAAGCGCTGTTATGTAGCACAATTCCCAAGACGTGGAAACATAACCCATACGCGTAAACCAATCGCACACTATATTTGTTTAAAGTTCCACGTGAAACTATGAATCAATACGATGTTATCGTTATAGGCGCTGGCCATGCCGGTTGTGAAGCTGCCCACGCAGCAGCCACCATGGGAAGTAGCGTCCTGCTCATTACCATGAATATGGAAACCATCGCTAAAATGAGCTGCAATCCCGCGATGGGCGGTGTTGCTAAGGGACAAATAATCAGAGAGATAGATGCACTCGGCGGCATGTCAGGTATTATTACCGACAAAACAATGATACAGTTTCGTATGCTCAATCAATCTAAAGGATTCGCCATGTGGAGCCCCCGAGCACAATCCGATCGATGGCGATTTTCAGAGGAATGGAGGCTTGCCTTAGAACAAAATTTGAATGTCGACTTTTTTCAAGACTCCGTTTCCGAATTAATTATTGAACAAGATACCGTGAAAGGTGTAATATGTGGTATGGGCAACCAATTTTTTGCTAAAACCATCGTATTAACCGCTGGAACGTTTTTAAATGGCCTAATTCATATAGGCCGTAAAAACTTTGGAGGTGGAAGGATGGCAGAAAAAGCGTCAACCGGTATAACCGCCCAATTACAAGGACTTGGTTTCAGCAGCGGAAGAATGAAAACAGGAACCCCTCCACGAATTGACGGTCGCACGTTAAATTACGATAAAATGGAGGAACAAAAGGGTGACGACATGCCTTATACTTTCTCGTTCTCCAATACTACCGAACCATTAAAACACCAACGAAGCTGCTATATAACGTATACCAACGAAAAAGTACATGACATGCTTCGCACCGGTTTCGAAGACTCACCCATGTACAACGGATCAATACAAAGCCTAGGCCCACGCTATTGTCCAAGCATTGAAGATAAGATAAACCGATTCGCCGAAAGAGATAGACACCAAATATTTGTTGAACCCGAAGGATGGAATACCGTTGAAGTATACGTCAACGGATTTAGCACCTCATTGCCAGACGATGTACAACAAAAAGCGCTCCGCTTGATACCCGGTTTTGAAAATGCTAAAATATTCAGACCCGGTTACGCCATTGAATATGATTATTTCCAACCAACCCAACTAAAACCCTCCCTTGAAACTAAGCTCATCGACAATCTGTACTTCGCCGGACAAATAAACGGGACTACTGGTTATGAGGAAGCAGCTGCACAAGGGTTAATGGCCGGAATTAATGCTTCCCTAAAGACAAAAAATAGCGAACCATTAATTTTGCAAAGAGACCAAGCCTATATAGGAGTGCTCATTGATGACCTCGTTTACAAAGGGACCGAAGAACCCTACCGAATGTTTACGTCTCGCGCAGAATATAGGATTTCCTTAAGACAGGATAATGCCGATGAACGTTTAACTCCACTAGGATATGCAGCCGGTTTGGCATCTACACAACGGATGGAATTATTAGAGTTAAAACTAAGTCAGACAGAATTACTAAAAACAAAACTACACCAACACTCAGTAACTCCTGAGGAGGCAAAAAATTATTTGAATTTAGATATTGCTGAAAAGACCAAAGCACATAAACTATTACTGCGTCCTCAAATTAGCATCCAACAAATATTATCGCTACCTAATTTTGAAAAAGATATTACCTTCAGTAATGAGGTAATAACAAAAACAGAAATTCAAATAAAATATGCGAGCTACATAGAACGAGAACAAGAACAAGCCGCTAAACTAAATACACTTAATCATTTAAAAATTCCTAAAGATTTTGATTACAGTAAATTACAGTCGATGAGTGCCGAATCAAGAGAGAAAATGAAAAAACACCAACCAACTACTATTGAGGAAGCCAAAAAAATCAGCGGAGTTTCTCCCTCCGATATATCCGTTTTACTAATCCACTTCGGGAGATGAAAATTTACCAAGGCATCATAATCAGTTTTTTATTTTCAGCATGTGCCAATCCCGTAAGTCCTACTGGCGGAAGTAAAGACATAAATCCCCCTGCAATAACCAATATTAAAATAGATACTATTTCCGGCACCAAACATATTACCATATTCTTCGATGAATATATAAAGACTACCAACGACATCATACTAAATCCACAACGCAAAACAGAAAAGAAACCAGTAATCAAGCCATCCTTAAAACACATAGGCTTTTCTATTCCACCGTATACCCACTCTATAGATCTCACCACATCTATTAGAGACCTGAATGAAAATAATTTAGGTAAATATCCTATTATACATCTTTCCGATGATACCCTAAAGTTCAGTCGGCTTACCAACCTCAATCCTTACTTTAAAACACAGGTTAAACAATTCCGTTTAGAAAAACGAATTGATACCTTCTATTATAGATCCTATACAATCGCGGATACCATCTATATTAATGGACTCCCAGATAATACCAATAATTTAACTGCTTATTTAGATGCGAATAGTAACAACACATACGATTCCACAGAATGGTATTCATCCACTAAATTGGATAGCAGTGAAGCCGTTCACCTATTTCCCCCAATAAAAAATAAAATCGAAGTAGACACATCCAATTCATTAACTGTTGCCGTTATCCCATTTTATTTTATCGGGGGAAGTTTACTAAACGATAAGGAAATCTTGTTTAAAAACGACACAGTCGTATTACAGCCAGAAACGTTCAAAACATGGATTCTTCAGAAGAAATATCCTATTAATTATAAAAAAATACCCCTTAGGAACTATACGATAAAAGAAACGCTGATA
>JBIKIM010000298.1:0-2805 GCA_044361605.1 Bacteroidia bacterium
TTTTTGCAGAAAGACGTGGTCATATTTATTTGGAATATTTAAATCAACTTAGCAATGTTAACTAAAAATCTACCGATAAAGGCCATAGTACAGTTTTCAATCATTCCAATTCTTATTGGTGGTGCTTGGTCTCTGTTGGTCGTTTTAGGATTTGTTTATTTAAACCTTAAATGGCTTGCAATTCCATTTTTGCCAATATCGTTGTTGGGTATTGCAGTCTCTTTTTATGTTGGTTTCAAAAACAATGCTGCCAATGAAAGGCAAAATGAGGCACGTAAAAATTGGGGTGGCATCACGAATGACACACGGTCATTAATTGCGATGCTTAACACCTACTTGCCAGAAAATGAAATTGCCATGAAAACCAATATTTTGAAAAGACATATTGCATGGCTTTATGCACATAAAAGTTTTTTGAGGCATAAAAGAATGGATTGGGAACATAACCTGAAATTGAATGAAGTATATAGAGAACAATTTCGTCAAGATTTTAGTATCAATACTGAATTTGAAAGAGATGTATCTAAGTATATTTCTAAGGAAGAATTGCAGGAAGTTGAGGCTCACCCAAATATGGCATCAAAACTTTTACTCAATCAATCTAAAATACTGAAACAACTACGAAATGAAAATATCATAGAAGATTTTAGATTATTTGAACTTCAAAATCATATTACTAAATTATATGAACATCAAGGGAGAAATGAACGCATAAAGACATTTCCGATACCTAGACAATTTGCCAATTATGCTAGCCTTTTTATTATTGTGTTTGCATTTTTATTGCCATTAGGACTAATAAATGAATCACAAAAAATAAATGTGTGGTTAACGATTCCCTTTTCGATGCTTGTTACTTGGGTATTTCATCAAATGGATTTAGTTGGCGATTACAGCGAACACCCATTTGAAGGATTGATAAGTGACACACCCATGACAGCAATTACAAGGAACTTAGAGATTGAAATTTTGCAATCTCTTGGCGAAACCAATTTACCTAAACCAATCACTGCCAAAAATGGCATTTTAATGTAAAATAGTATGCTTAAAAAAGAACGATTAGAAATCATTAGAAAATATTATCCTAATGCAATTACTTTAATAGACAGCGTTAATAGAGCGATAGATTATTATGAAGAAGTATTGCAATTAGAGCCTTCAAAAATCATGTTTGCCGATAGTATTTGTAGTGATGATGTAAATAGTATTCAATACCCCACAAGAGCACAGGAGTTTTTAGGTCCGTTTAAAATGGGTGGGTTGAATGGCTTCCCTTTTACTGGTTTGACAGGCATGAAAGCTTTTGCAAGTCATATTCCAGACGATGGTGCGGTATTAATCTATTATGGACCTCATATAGGAATTACCAAAAATGGCATTTTGGGAGAAATTCATCGTGTTGGACAAAGTAAGAATTCAAATTGTTGTGGTGCTGCTAAAGGAGCTTTGGGCAAGTTACTAAAAAATGAAATTGTTGAAGACGAGGTAACTGAAATGGATTACCAAATGAATGTCTTGGAACAAATATTATTCAAACAAAAGTCAAGAATAATGGATTCAAACTTACCCATAGCTGAAGCGACAGAAGTTATATATGAAGCCATTGACCAGCGTATAAATGAATTAGTTTTATCAACCAAATACAATTGTAAGTATGTAATATTAGTTGGGGCAATTTTAATAAACAGTGATAGTGATATGGGTTCATACACTTCAACTAAAAGATTTGATATAATTAACTTAGAAGATAATACTCGACAAAGTGTTATTGATGAATTTTTATCAGTATTAAAATAGTTTTCGACATGAAACAAGTAATTCACTTACACACCATAGCAGACCTTTCCAAATTATTTAATCTAGGTCACAATCAGCACCCGTTAGTAACAGTTTTGGATTTTAGTAAAGTTACAGAGCAAGTAGAGCAGAATTCTAAAATCACGACCGACTTCTATTCTATTATGTTCAAGAACTATTGCAAGAATCATATTAAATATGGAAGAAAAACCATAGATTTTCAAGACGGAAACCTCATTTGTATAGCACCCAACCAAACCATTGAAATTGACAATGAAATAGAAGAAAGAGAAGATAAAATGGGTTGGGGATTGTTTTTTCACCCCGACTTAATTCGTTCTACTACACTAAATCAAAAAATTAAAGAATATAGTTTTTTTCAATATGAAGTTTCAGAAGCCCTTCATTTATCAGACAAAGAAAAGAATATTTTATTGGAATGTGTTCAAAAAATCCAAACCGAACTACAAGAAAATATTGATGTGCATAGCCAATACATAATTGTTTCAACGATAGAATTATTATTAAACTATTGTTCAAGATTTTATGGCAGACAATTGATAACAAGAAGCCAAAACAACAAGTCTATAATATCGCAAATAGAAAACCTATTAACTCAATATTTTGCTGACAACAAAATAAATGAACAAGGCTTACCAACTGTAAAATATTTAGCAAATAAAGTTCATTTATCACCAAGCTATTTGAGTGATTTACTAAAAAAAGAAACGGGTAAAAACGCACAAGAACATATTCATTTCTATCTTATTGAGGAAGCAAAGAATATACTTTTGAATTCAGAAAAGAACATTAATGAAATTGCCTTTGATTTAGGATTTGAATATCCGCAATACTTTAATAAACTATTCAAGAAAAAAACAGGTAAAACACCAATGGAATATAGGAACTTGAATTAATAAAGCCTACTGCTAACATTAAGCGGGATAGACGAAACGCCCCAAATAAAACGCCCCGGTGATGGGGCGTTTTGACTATTCCGTGTTCAGC
>JBIKIM010000299.1:0-2804 GCA_044361605.1 Bacteroidia bacterium
AACGGCATGGCATTATTTGGAGCACGATTACGATTTAAAAACTACGGTGAATAGGTTTTATGACTTACTTGAGCCTAATGGTTTTGTGATTATTGAAGTTCCTATGTACGAAGGCATTTTGCAAAAACTGCAAAAAAAACACTGGCAAGGTTGGCATACTCCACGTCATATTACGTTGTTCAGTCGGTTCAGTTGGACGGTTTTGTTTCCCAAAGATAAATGGAAATTGGTGCGACACCAATCCTATGGAACCTTATCGGCATTTACGTTGTGGTGGTTAGGGCATCGCCAAAAACAACACACGAATTGGTCGGAAAGTATGGAACCCTATTTTTGGTCCCTCGTAGCTTGGAAAATCATCCTAGCTCCTATTTTCGTTTTGGAGAAAATAATTCCTTTCGGAATTCAAACCGTAGTTTTACAAAAGCGATAAAATGGAAGGACAAATTACGACACTTGTTATTTTCAAGACCTCAGGCATACGCAATCAATTTTGGGCCTTTCAACAAGTTCCACTCGCACTTTTTAGACTTAAAGGAATTCCTGGATTGCAATTTGTGAAATCCATGGGTTCTGGTGGAGGTAAAGGATTTGACTTTACCCCGAGTTTGAATACCTATTGTTGGCTGCTGGTCTGGGATGATCGTGCCCTTGCTGAAAACTTCTTTCATACGAATTCATATTTCAAGAAGTATACAGCAAAATGTAGCGAGGTTAAGCTATTTTATCTTCAAAACGTGCTTTCACACGGATTGTGGTCAAAGGTAAATCCGTTTGCTAAAACAACCGATTTCACACCAGACGCTACCGTTGTCGTTCTCACTAGAGCGCGCATAAAACTCAGAAGAATCATTCAGTTTTGGACAAAAGTTGGGCGCACTGCCAACGAGTTGTATAAATTCGAGGACTTGCAATTTGCAATTGGCATTGGAGAACTTCCGTTTATCCAACAGGCAACCATAAGCATCTGGAAAAATCCTGAAGCGGTTAAACAATACGCCTACAAAGATGAAACCCATAAAAAGGTTATTGCCTTAACGAGACAATATCAATGGTATAGCGAAGAACTATTCGCAAGATTTGTTCTTGTTGAGGAAAAAACACTCTCGAAATCGCTGAATTAATTCATCTTCAGCTCTAGTTATTCTAATTGCTTTTCAATGACGAATAAGACTGGAGCTATTTTTTGCATTTCAGCATCGCTCAATTAATTCATTTTCAACTCTAGTTCTTCTAATTGCTTTTCAAGGACGAATAATGTTGGATGTATTTTTTGCATTTCAGATCTAATCTCTGATATGGATTCCATGTGGCCTAAAGTGGGCGCCTGCAAGCTTTCCTTCATGGCGTAAAACACATTGAATAATTCGGATTGTAAGCTTTTATCCGTTGGGAATTCGTATTTTACTATTGGATCATCCCCGTTAAGCTTGTAGGCTATTTTGTTTATCGCTTTTTTGCTTTGAATCAATTGAAGTCTATCAGCATCGTTCCATTTGGTTTGCCAAGGTGCAATTTCGATGGCCTTGTTTACACGTTTTTCCAACTCCTTGAAACGGTTTTGAGTAGTGATTAAATCCTTGCGTGCCGCTTTGATCGTATCCCAATTAGACAATCTAGTCTCGTTAAAACGAACCAAATCGCTCCCAGAGGAAATATAGGTGAGATTTACGGCTCCATTTAGGCCCGCATCCAATGGCGCTAAAGTACCCGTTTTCGTATCTGATTTCAACAAGGAGAAATTGTATGTGCCCGGAGCAACATAAGGTCCGTATACGATTTCACCTCCTTGATTGTCAAGCGCAAACGGTGCTAATCCCAATCTTAAATCCCAAGAAATGGTATTCCAACCCTTTTGTAACTTGACATTTAATGTGCTTATTTCATTTCCACTAGGCGTTTTTACCTTCATCACGTAGTTAGTTGCTAATTCTTCGGTTTCCGCTCTGATTTCATCTAAAGTTGGATAATAATCATCTTGTTTTTTCTCCTTAGATTTTCGGGAATCTTTTAGAGTACCGTCTAACTTTTCTACATAAACATAAAGTTTAAGTTTCTCGTCTAAATTATTGCCTTGAAATCTGCTAGCTCCCCTAAATCCGTTGCCCTTGCCTCCTAGTTTTTCGTAAGGCAAAAAGAAAGCGTGTTGATTTGCATTGATCCATTTTTTTGGATTTGACTTCATTTCCCGTATGAGATGATAATCGTCGCAAATAGCAAATCCACGACCAAAAGTAGCCACAACAAGGTCTTGTTCTTCGGTTTGATATACAATGTCTTTAATAGCAACCGGAGGCAGGTTTTTCCCAAAGGGACTAAAACTAACGCCTTTGTTTAGGGAAATAAACAGACCAAATTCTGTACCCACACACAAGATATCTTCGTCGACAGGATCAATCCACAATGTTTTCACAGGATGATTATCCGGTATTCCTTTAGTAATGGCGGTAAACAGACCCTTTTTGCTGTTAAGCCTGAATAAATAAGGCTTGAAATCGCCTTGGCGGTGGTTGTCGTATGCGACAATGCAATCTCCGTCATTGGTCACTTCAATATCGGTTACAAACGGGTAAATAGTGGTCGATTCTTTCGCGTTTAATACCCAATTAACCCCGGTTTCTTTCGGCGCTTCATATTTATTCCAACTTTTACCATCGTCGGTTGTATGGTAAACAAGACCATCATCCGTACCAATCCACAAAACGCCATTTTCCCCTTCGCATAATGCGGTAATATTGCCGTATATACTGGTACTTTGGTTTTTAGCTACGGCATCTAACCCCCAAACTTTCCCCATGGTAGGT
>JBIKIM010000300.1:0-2798 GCA_044361605.1 Bacteroidia bacterium
TTTGGCATTACCTTGACTCATTTCAGAAACTTGAAACGATACTTCATCTTCGAGATAAGGTCGGGCGCCAATGATGCGCTCAATATCTGATTTAAAGATGATTTCTTTGGTAAGTAATTCCAATGCGATGGCTTCTACTTCTTTCTTTTTATCTGTAAGCAGGTCGATGGTGCGTTGGTAGGCGGCATCAATCATGCTGCGTACTTCCTCATCGATAAGTTCGGCAGTTTTCTCCGAGTAGGGTCTTTGGTAGCCGTATTCGCCTGTAGGATCGTTAAAGCTAACTTGTCCTACTTTCTTACTCATTCCATAGTGGGTAATCATTCCGTAGGCAAGTTTAGTAATGCGTTCCAAATCGTTTTGAGCGCCCGTAGACACTTTGTCAAAGAAAATTTGTTCGGCAGCTCTTCCCCCAAGCGTCATACTCATACTATCGAGCAATTGCTCGGTGCGATACAGGTATTGTTCTTTGGGAAGATATTGGGCATAACCTAATGCGGCAACGCCTCTAGGAACGATAGACACCTTTAAAAGGGGATCGGCAAATTCGAGGAACCATCCCGCAACGGCATGACCGGCTTCATGGTAGGCTACGATTTTCTTTTCTTCGGGGGAAATAATCTTATTTTTCTTTTCCAATCCACCAATAACGCGATCAATGGCATCTTGGAAATCGCTCATTTCTACCAATTCTTTATTGCGTCGGGCTGCGATAAGGGCGGCTTCGTTGCAAACGTTCGCTATTTCAGCACCTGCAAAACCTGGGGTTTGAAGGGCTAACTTATGGGCATCGACATCGGAGCCTAATTTGGTAAGGGGGCGTAAATGTACTCCAAATATTTGCTCGCGTCCTACGATATCAGGACGGTCAACACTGATTTGACGGTCAAAACGACCTGGACGCATCAAAGCGCTATCAAGAATATCGGCACGGTTGGTAGCGGCTAGAATGATTACACCTCCATCGGTTCCAAATCCGTCCATTTCGGCAAGGAGTTGGTTTAGGGTGTTTTCACGTTCGTCATTAGAACTTTGGATATGGTTTTTACCACGAGCACGGCCGATGGCATCAATTTCATCGATAAAGATGATAGAGGGCGCCTTTTCTTTGGCTTGTTTAAATAGATCGCGTACACGACTGGCGCCGACACCTACAAACATCTCAACAAAATCTGAACCCGATAAGGAGAAAAAGGGAACACCTGCCTCTCCGGCTACCGCTTTCGCTAGTAATGTTTTTCCCGTTCCTGGAGGGCCTATAAGCAAGGCACCTTTGGGAATTTTACCACCTAAATTGGTGTATTTTGTTGGGTTTTTCAGGAAATCTACGATTTCCATCACTTCTTCTTTGGCCTCTTCAAGGCCGGCTACATCTTTGAATGATACGTTAACCTTGGTGTCTTTATCAAATACTTGGGCACGGGCGCGACCGATTGAGAAAATATTGGGACCGCCACCGCCGCCACCGCCACCCATGCGTTTGCTCATTAAGTTCCAGAAAATTAGGAATATGGCAATAAAAAAGATCCATTGGAATAACTGTCCAAAAATATCGCTGTGGCTTTCGTATTTGATGATTAAGTTATTGGGATTTTCGATTTGCTTTTTTAAGTCTTGTACCTCGTTATTGAAGTAACTTTTTTCGATTTCAAAACTAAAATTGGGTTCGGTTTGGCCGAACATATCTTGTTTGCGTTTATTTTTCGTGTACTCTTTGCGACCTGCGGCATCCATGGTAAGATACACTTCGAGGTAGCGATCGTTTACCAGCTTAAGCTCTTTTACATCGCCTTTCACGATCATTTCGCGCACTTCGTTCCAATGGGTGCTTTGGCCTGAACTTTGCGGTAAGAAATTTAAGGCAAGGAATACAATGAATAAGATGCCGTATATCCAATAGTGATTGAATTTAAAGCCATTTCCGGGTTTAAAACCACCGGATTTTTTTTCGTTAGGGTTTTTTGGTGTGGGACTCATTCGTTAATTCAAAAAGCTTCATTTATGAAGGTGGACAAAATTAGGGTATTCCGATCAAAAGAACGGACTGGTTGCGATAGGAGATAATAAATAATTGATAGACGTTAAGGCTGGAACGATTTTAAGATTTCGCCTAAGGCAAAAATATCGTCGTATCGGTTATACAAAGGGGCTGGTGCTAAGCGAATTACATTGGGTTCGCGCCAATCGGCAATAACGCCTTTAGCGGTTATGTGATCGAAAAGCGCTTTGCCATTTTCTTTAATTAAAATGGATAATTGAGCCCCCCGTTCGTCGGGATTTTTCGGGGTAATAATTTCAAATGAAATTCCCGCGTGGTGCTCTTGAACGTGGTTTAATACATACTCGAGATAAGCGGTAAGTTTTTTTGATTTTTCCCTAATTTTCGTGATGCCAGCTTTATGGAAAATTTCTAATGACGCTGCGTGTACGGCCATTCCGAATACGGGGGCATTAGACATTTGCCAGCCCGCGGCACCAGGTTCTGGAATGAAGCCACGTTTCATTAAAAAACGTTGGTCTTCTTTGTGACCCCACCAACCGGCAAATCGAGGTGTTTGGTCGTTCATGCAATGTTTTTCATGAATATAAATGCCGGATACGTTTCCAGGTCCGGAGTTCAGATATTTATACGAACACCAGGCGGCAAAATCTACGTGCCAATCGTGCAGTTGTACATCTACGTTTCCAGCCGTATGCGCCAAATCAAATCCGGCTAGCGCACCCACTTGATGGGCTTTGGCGGTGATACTTTTAATATCAAATAATTGTCCGGTATAATATTGGACCCCGCTAAAAAA
>JBIKIM010000301.1:0-2796 GCA_044361605.1 Bacteroidia bacterium
TACGTGCTCTTTTTCCAATTCATCGAGTTTATCGGCCGTGATGATATTGTTTTCAATCATCCATTGGCGCATTTTCTCGATGCAATCGTATTCGCGTTCCCAATCGAGGCGTTCTTGAGATTTGTAGCGTTCGTGGGATCCAGAGGTTGAATGTCCTTGTGGCTGGGTCACTTCGGTTACGTGAACCAAAACGGGGGTATGTTGTTCGCGGCAGATATCGGCGGCTTCGCGATAGGCATTGCACAACTCGGGATAGTTCCAACCTCGTGCGGTAATGATATGCAAGCCAACGCCGTCTTCATTGGTTTGGAAACCCTTCATGATGGCGCCGATATTTTCTTTAGCGGTTTGGTATTTTGCGGGCACGGATATGCCATAAGCATCGTCCCAAACGCTCATGAGCATGGGCACTTGCATAACGCACGCGGCGTTCATGACTTCCCAAAAGATACCTTCAGAAGTGGAGGCATTACCGATGGTACCGAATGCGATTTCACGTCCTTTTTGGGAAAATTGGGTGAGTTCGTGCAGCAATTCGTTCTCTTTATAGAGTTTTGATGCAACGGCGAGACCTAGTAAACGCGGCATTTGTCCGGCTGTCGGAGAAATATCGGCGCTCACATTATAGCGATCGGATTGACTTAGGAAATGTCCGTTGTCGTCGAGTAAACGGGTAGCGTAGTGTCCGTTCATGGAACGGCCACCGGAGGCGGGTTCTTTTTCAACAGAAGCGTGGGCATACAGTTGGGCAAAGAATTTTTGAACGTTGGAAAGTTCAAGGGCGAACATGAACGTTTGGTCGCGGTAGTATCCACTGCGCCAATCGCCCGGTTCAAATACTTTAGCCATGGCAATTTGGGCGATTTCTTTACCATCGCCGAAGATGCCAAATTTTGCTTTACCGGTAAGCACTTCTTTTCGTCCGATGAGAGAGGCGTGGCGACTCTGATAGGCGATTTTGTAGTCTTGTAAGACTTGTGCAATGAAATCTTGTTGAGATAGATCGTTGGTTTTTTGGGCCACTTCTTGCATTAGTGCAAATATAAGCAAAAAATGCGGCGGCTTTTGAGCTTTGGTAGGTGTTATGGATTAGTTTGTGAGGGGGCAAACCTTTGTCGGCTTTTTGCGTTAATTTCGAAGGATAAAATGCCAGAATTTCAGTTAGAAGCCCCGTTTAAGCCCAATGGCGATCAGCCGGAGGCGATACGCCAATTGGTTGCCGGTTTGGAGAATGGGGTTCGGGCTCAGACCCTTTTGGGAGTTACGGGTTCTGGAAAAACCTTTACGGTGGCGAACGTAATACAGGAAGTGCAGCGGCCTATTTTAGTATTGAGCCACAACAAAACCTTGGTTGCGCAGTTGTATGGGGAGTTCAAGCAGTTCTTCCCCAATAATGCGGTAGAATATTTTGTAAGCTATTACGATTACTATCAGCCGGAGGCTTTTATCCCTACTACGAATACGTATATCGAGAAGGATTTGAATATCAACGATGAGATCGAGAAGATGCGTTTGAAAACGGTATCAACGTTATTATCGGGTCGGCGTGATATCATCGTGGTGGCGAGTGTCAGTTGTATTTATGGAGCGGGAAATCCTTCTGATTATGAAGCCACAATTATCCGATTGAACGAGGGTATGGTTATTTCGAGGCAGCAGTTGTTGTATCGATTGGTAGAATCTTTGTATTCAAGAACCACCATGGAGTTCAAGCGGGGTACGTTTCGGGTGAAGGGCGATACGGTTGATGTGCATTTGGCGTACAATGATTTTGCGTATCGCATTTCTTTTTTTGGGGATGAGATAGAGGAAATTTACAGTTTTGACCCCTTAACAGGTCGCAAGATTGACGCACTTTTAGATTGTGCGATCTATCCGGCTCAGATATATGTCTCGCCACGCGACCGTTTAGAATCGGTAATTCATCAAATTCAAGACGATCTATTGGAGCAGGTTGTCTATTTTCAACAGCAACAAAGATACTTGGAAGCGAAGCGTTTGGAAGAACGGGTGAACTTCGATTTGGAGATGATTAGGGAATTAGGCTATTGCAATGGGATAGAAAACTATTCAAGGTATTTCGATCAGAGGCAGCCTGGTGACCGTCCTTTTTGTTTGTTGGATTACTTCCCGAAGGACTTTTTACTGATAGTGGATGAGAGCCACGTAACGATTCCGCAGATACGGGCGATGTATGGAGGCGATAGATCCAGGAAGATTAACTTGGTAGAATACGGGTTTCGATTGCCAGCGGCGATGGACAACCGGCCCTTGCAGTTTGAGGAGTTTTTCCAAATAATCAATCAGAGTATTTACGTGAGTGCGACACCGGCGGATTTTGAAATTGGCGAGTCGGAAGGGGTATTGGTAGAGCAGTTGATACGACCTACAGGCTTGTTAGATCCGGTTATTGAGGTACGTCCTTTGGGGAATCAGGTTGATGATTTGATTGAAGAAATTGACAAGCGCATCGCGATGGGCGATCGTGTTTTGGTGACGACTTTGACGAAAAGGATGGCCGAGGAATTGTCGAAATACTTAGGAAAGTTGAATATCAAAGTCGGTTACATTCACTCCGAAGTGAAGACTTTAGATCGGGTGGAAATACTCCGGAACTTGCGTTTAGGTGGAATAGATGTGTTGGTTGGGGTGAACTTATTGCGTGAGGGATTGGATTTACCGGAGGTAAGTTTGGTCGCGATAATGGATGCGGATAAGGAGGGTTTCTTGCGGAGTGAGACGAGTTTGGTTCAAACGATAGGCCGTGCGGCGCGAAATCACAATGGTAAAGTGATC
>JBIKIM010000302.1:0-2789 GCA_044361605.1 Bacteroidia bacterium
CACTTGAATAGCCCCTAATCCCAAGCTATTCAGGCGATCTTTAAGCAATAACATATCTCCTGCCACCACTACCACTACTTTGTCAAGATCCATATGCTTTTTCGCCAAAGCATTTAATTCTGCTTTGGTAATATTTTTTAGTATATCAGACTGCTTTTGTGCATAATCCTTAGGCAGGTCGCGCGCTTGCATATTTGAGATATAACCCGCTTTCTGCATCATGCTTTCATAATCTAAAGCTTCACTTGCCAAAAGCGCTTTTTTGGTGAACTCGAACTCCGCATCGGTGAGACCATTTTCTTTAAAATCTCGAAGCATCCACAGAATCTCATTAATAGCACTATCGGTAGCTTCCGCCTTTACGCCCGCAGAAACGGTGTAATAACCGGGAAGGTCCTTGTAAGACGAACTAAACCCACCTCTTATGCCATAAGTCCAACCTTTGTCTTCTCTGATCTTTAAATTCAATCGGCTATTAAAGTTACCACCCAATACGAAGTTCATAATGTTGTTTTTATAAAAGTCACCATTGAAATCGTAAGGCAAACTCTTAAATCCTAAAATAATATCGCTTTGTTCTGCATCCACATATTCAACGCCAAAAATTTGCGAGGTATTGAAATCAGGCGCTAGTGTGGGCAAGCTAATTTGGGGTTTATTGCCAGATACAGGCCAAGATTCCAAAAACTTCATAGTCGAAACCATTTCACTTTCAGTAAGAGAACCAATAACAATCGCACTCGCCATTTCAGGTTTGAAATACAAATCGTAGTAATTTTTTACGTCTTGGGGATTGATTTTTGCATATTCATCGGCTCCGATAAACTTACCAAGTGCCGATTCATTATAACGCAGGCGATTCCATACGTTAGACATGCCTTGAGAACGGTTGCTTAGACCAGAACGCGCACTTTCAATAATGCGTTTCTTGCCTTTTTTAAATTCTTTCTCATCCCAGCGTGGTTCAAACATCATTTCTTTCGCCAAATTGATAGAAGCGTCTAATTTGTCCTTTTCACAGGAAATATAAACCGACATACCTGTTTTGTTAGCGCTAATAGAAATAGACGTTCCCAAACGTTCCATTTCGTTTTCCAACTGTTCAGGAGTTTTGTTTTTAGTTCCATTCCCTAATGACAAAGCCAGCATTTCTGAAGTTCCCCAAGGAATATCTTTACCGTTTTCAAATAAACGACCGCCTTCAATAGTCACAAGTGCCAAAACACGAGAGGTTTCGTCGAAGCGCGTGCCTAATAGTCGGATATTATTCGACAATTTGGTGTCAAATGCATTAGGTATGCTTACTGTTTTAGGCGCAGATGCTTCAGGCCTAATGCTGCGCTCAAAATTGTCTTTTACTACACGTAACTCTAATCCTTTGTATTCCAACTCTAAAGCTGCACTACCCGCAAAATTAGCGTTGGGATTAAAACTTTCGTATTTTTCAGCCTTTTCATCTTTCTGGGTTTTGTAAGGCTGTACATTGATAGCCGAAGAAAATTGCCCTTTGATGTACTTTTTGTACACCCGCATAATGTCGGCGCGTGAAACCTTGCTGTAACGTTCAACATCGTTGGGTAGGTTATAGGTTTGATTGGAGTCGTTTTTCAAATCCAAATACCAGAAATTACTCAAATAGTTTGCTTTCGTTGATGCCAATTCCAAACCGTTTGAATACGACGATAAAATATTGTTTTTTGCACGCGCCAAATCGTCATCACTAAAATTCACGTATTCAAAAGAATCAATTAATACTTTAAGTTGGTCGCGCATTCCATACATATCAGACCAAGGATACCCTACTAAAGTGAAAGAGATTTCACCCGCCAATTCGTGATTTATAGCACTTAATGGATTATTACTGGCTTGAACCTGTAATGCCAATTCATTGTCTACAAATCGCTTGTAAAGAACCGAACTCTGTGTACTACCCATTAAATAGGTCAACATATCCAAAGCCGCTTCGTCCTCATGGTAGGCAGGTGCACCTACATAGGTAATGTAGGTTAAAGGCAAATACGCATTAGGATCCTGAACCGTTTTAACTTTATCGGCTTGCATTTCCACTGGGCGAACACGCTTTTTCTTGGCAACTTTACCAGGAGGAATTCCCCCGAAATATTTTTGCGTCCAAGCCACGACTTCCTCCGTATTCACGTCTCCGGCCACAATAATAGCGGCGTTATTCGGTCCGTACCAACGTAAGAAAAAGTTACGCAGATCACTACTGTCGGCGCGATCTAGATCGTCTACAAACCCAATAGTGGACCAGCTGTACGGGTGCTCTGCAGGATACAATTCTTGATCTTTTACCTCCATCAAGAAGCCATAAGGCGCATCGTATCGCTCATCTTTTTCATTTTTAACAGTAGCGCGCTGATTTTCAAATTTCTTCTGTGTGAAGCCTTCCAAAAAGAAACCCATTCTATCGGCTTCCATCCAAAGTGCTGTTTCTGTAAAATTACTAGGGAAGGTTTCTACATAAACAGTTCTATCTCTAGTTGTATTTCCGTTTACATCACCGCCGTATTCCTTTATGATTCTAAAATGTTCTTCATCGGCTACATGCTTAGAACCTTGGAATAACATGTGCTCGAAAAAATGCGCAAATCCAGATTTTCCGGGAGTTTCACGCGCAGATCCTACGTGGTAGGTGACATTTATGTGGGCTACGGGATCTGAATGATCTTCAGAAACGATGAGTGTCAAGCCATTACTTAACAAATACTTAGAATAAGGTATAACCAAAGATCCTGGCTTGGGGTCAACCTTTTCAATTAACGTCGCTT
>JBIKIM010000303.1:0-2788 GCA_044361605.1 Bacteroidia bacterium
ATATTTGTTCGATGATTTTATTGAATTGATGAACCAAAATAAATAGAAATCTCTAGGCTTTTAAAGGCGTTCCGGAGTTGCGTATTATAACCGCCCACCGCCCTTGATGAAGCCTTCCCAAAGAAAAAAAATAGCCCAATATGAGTCAAATAACCCACATTCAAGCCCGTCAAATCCTCGATTCACGAGGCAATCCAACAGTTGAAGCCGAAGTATTCACCGAAGACGGTGGATTTGGAAGAGCCGCGGTGCCGTCGGGAGCGAGCACAGGTATACACGAAGCCGTTGAATTGCGCGACGACGATGAACGTGTGTATTTAGGTAAGGGCGTGTTACAAGCGGTTGAGAATATCAATAATATCATTTCCGAGTCATTAGAAGGCGTTGAAATTGCGGCCCAAAATGAAATCGATCGCGTATTAATCGATTTAGATGGGACACCGAATAAATCAAATTTAGGAGCTAATGCCATGTTGGCGGTATCTCTAGCCGTGGCGAAAGCCGCAGCAGATGAGTTGGGAATGCCTCTTTACCGATATATCGGGGGAACCAATGCCAACGTGTTGCCTGTGCCCATGATGAATATTTTGAATGGGGGAGCGCACGCCGATAACAAAATCGACTTTCAAGAATTCATGGTGATGCCGTTGAAAGCGGATACGTTTTCAGACGGACTTCGCATAGGCGTGGAGATATTTCATACCCTGAAAAAGGTATTGAAGGAAGCTGGTTATTCAACCAACGTGGGTGATGAAGGTGGTTTTGCACCAAACATTCAAAGCAACGAAGAAGCCATAGAAATCGTATTGCGCGCCATTGAAAAAGCAGGTTATCGCCCCGGTGAAGACGTGTATATTGCCATGGATGCCGCAAGTAGCGAATTTTACGATTCCAAAACGGGTTTGTATACCTTCAAGAAGTCAAGTGGAAAGGTAATGAGCAGCGAGGAAATGGTTGCGTATTGGGCAGAATGGGCCAAGAAATATCCAATCGTGAGTATCGAAGACGGTTTAGCCGAAGACGATTGGAAGGGTTGGGCTCGTTTAACCCAGGAGTTAGGTCATAAAATGCAGTTAGTGGGCGATGATTTATTTGTAACCAATGTAAATCGTTTGCAACAAGGAATTGATCAAGGTGTGGCCAATAGCATTCTTATCAAGGTAAATCAAATTGGCACGTTAACCGAAACGTTGAATGCCATTCAAATGGCTACCCGCAATAAATATACCAGTGTAATGAGTCACCGCAGTGGTGAAACGGAAGACAGTACGATAGCCGATTTGGCAGTGGCGGTGAATTGTGGTCAAATAAAAACGGGTTCGGCTTCGCGTTCGGATCGTATGGCCAAATACAACCAATTACTCCGTATCGAAGAAGAATTAGAAGACTCGGCGGTATACGGAGCGCATTTATTTCCACTTAGATAAGTTTTATTTACCTTTATAAAATGGGAGTTTGCAGCAGCAGGCTCCCATTTTTCATTTGTGCGTGATCCATTTTCACTATATTTGTATTTCATTCATATATGGAAAATTGGTTCTATCACCCTTCAATTTGGCTTGCCTTAATGTGTCTTACGGCATATTTGTTGGGCTCTATCCCAAGTTCTGTTTGGATTGGTAAACATTTTTATGGGAAAGACGTTCGCGATTATGGTAGCGGTAATGCCGGTGCCACGAATACGTTTCGCGTTTTAGGAAAACCCGCTGGTACTGTGGTTTTGTTAATGGATATTTTAAAAGGGTACTTCGCCACTTCCTTGGTCTATTTTGGTCACGCCAATCCCCAATGGAGTTACGGCGTAAATCAGCAAGTCAATATCATGTTAGGTTTAGGATTTTGTGCGGTTATCGGACATTTATTGCCGATTTTTGCGCAGTTTCGAGGGGGCAAGGGAATTGCTACTTTAGGTGGTTTACTGTTCGCCCTCAATTATCAAATTGCTTTGATTGCTCTGGGTATATTTTTGATAACCCTTTTTGTCACCCGATTCGTAAGTTTAGGAAGTATTTTGGCGGGGATTTCGATTCCGATGCTCTTTGTGCGCTTTTTCGGGGCACAAATGCCGGAATACAGACAAGCATCAGTGGTATGGTTCACTGTAATGATAGCCGTTCTCGTTGTTTATACCCACCGCAAAAACATCGTGCGCTTGGTGCAAGGAAACGAAAGCAAAGCGAAATTGTTACCTAAGCATAGACGTATACAATAATTACCTAAATTCATGTGGAGTAATAAAGAATTAGCAGCGGAGGTTGATGCCATTTTGAATGAACAATCGGCCCGCAATTGGTCCATCGTTTTGCACAACGATGATATTAACACGTTTGATTGGGTTATCAATTGTTTGATTCAATACTGCGACCACAACGCGGTGCAGGCCGAGCAATGTGCCTTTTTCATTCATACCAAAGGGAAATATGCCGTAAAGTTTGGAGAGAAAGTTAAGCTTAAGCCTATTTGTGAAGCCTTAATTGAAAAAGGGCTCTCGGCGTCGCTTGAAAGAAACGATAATGAATAAAGTGTTCAATACGGCCCAAGAGGCCATTTTTGATATTAATGATAATGCCACCCTCTTGCTAGGGGGATTCGGACTTTGTGGGATTCCTGAAAATACAATTGCGGCAATAGTTCAAAAAGGAATTAAGGGCCTAACCTGTATTTCCAATAATGCTGGGGTAGATGACTTTGGTATCGGCTTAATGTTGGTGCAAAAGCAAGTCAAAAAAATGATCGCTTCCTATGTGGGAGAGAATAAAGAGTTCGAACGCCAGCTATTATCAGTAGA
>JBIKIM010000304.1:0-2781 GCA_044361605.1 Bacteroidia bacterium
GGATTTGAAGAGCGAGGGCGTTATTGTATTGGATGGGAAGAAAATTCAAATCGTGGATGTCAATCGACTAATAAAAATTGCCAATATCGAGGATTGAGTTAGGGTTGAGGTTGTCGACCGGCTTGTCTAAACCTCAAAAAAACACGATATCGAATTACTGGGTTTTAGAATCTTTGCTTTTACTGAGTAAAAAATAGCCTGCCGCAGCGGCAGTCGTACTGGCTATTAGAATACTCAGTTTTGCCATATCGATTAAGGCACGGTCATCAAACGCGAGGTTGGATACAAATATGGACATGGTAAAGCCAATGCCACCGAGTAACCCAGACCCAATTAACTTTGTTAGGGTAATATTTTTGGAAATGTGGGCGATTCCTATGCGGTCGGCAAGCCAACTAAAAAGCACTATACCTATAGGCTTCCCGAAAACCAATCCAAAGAAAATTCCCAAAGAAAGCGGATTAACAATCTCATTCATCATATTAACATCGATTTTAATAGCCGTATTAGCTGCCGCAAAAAGAGGCAGAATGAGGAAGGCCACCCATCCCGATAAATGGTGTTCCATTTGGTTGGAAATTTTTATTTCTTTTTGGGATTGTCGGGGTAACATTAATGCCAAAATAACCCCAGATATGGTGGCGTGAACGCCCGAATGCATCATCGTAAACCATAAGGCAATCCCCAAAACAATATACAACCACGCAAAATCCCATTTGATTTTGTTAACTATATACATCATAACCACAATGCCTGCCGAAGCGGCCAACCAAGCCCAATGGATTCCTTGGCCATAAAAAATGGCAATAATGACTATGGCACCTAGGTCGTCGATAATGGCTAAGGCGGTTAAAAACACTTTCAAGGAAGTGGGAACTCGATCGCCCAGAAGTCCTAAAATAGCGATAGCAAATGCAATGTCTGTAGCGGTTGGAATTCCTACCCCAGAGAGGGTTTGGGGAGAATTCATATTAAAGAGGAAATAAAGCAATGCAGGCAAGGCCATTCCCCCTAATGCGCCAAACAACGGCAACATGGCGCGTTTTCGATCGCTCAATTCCCCGTCTACAATTTCTCTTTTAATTTCAATGCCAACGACCAAAAAGAAAATAGCCATGAGCGCATCATTGATCCAATCGGTTATGCTGTGATTCAAGTGCAATCCGAACGCTTCGGTGCCAAAATGAATGTCCCAAAAAGAACGATATTCGTTACCACCAATACTATTAGAAAGAAGCAAGGATGCCGCTGTTACCGCCACTAAAATAATGCCGGAGGCTTGTTGGCTCTTGAAAAATTCGCGAAACGCGGCCGTAATACGCAGTCTTCCCGAACGGCTCGTTTGATTTGATGGACTCATGCGTACAAAATTAGGGTTATTTTTGCAAGTAGAAATGAAACACATCGATTACATGAGCCGTTGTATCCAATTGGCATCATCGGGAAAGGGTTGGGTGAACCCCAATCCAATGGTGGGCGCCTTAGTGGTTTATCAGGATCAGATTGTTTCGGAAGGGTATCACCACGCCTTCGGCGAAGCACATGCCGAGACCCATGCCATTTTAGCGATAAAAGATTTGCATATTTTGCAAAATTCAACGTTGTACGTGTCTTTGGAGCCCTGTTCGCATTTCGGGAAAACACCACCTTGTGCCAATCGTATAATTGAGGCTAAAATACCAACCGTAGTGGTGGCCATGTCCGATCCCAATCCTCTAGTATCGGGATCCGGCATCCGGCGACTTCGAGAGGCCGGCATAACCGTAATCGAAGGGATTGGCGAAGCCCAAGCCCGCGCCTTAAATCGTTTCTTCATAAAATTCCACCAAGAAAAAAGACCTTTCGTTATAGCCAAATGGGCCGAAACCCGTAATGGATTTATAGCCCCATTACCCAAAAAGGAAGTCTTTATTAGCGGAGCCGATACCCGCGTATACGCCCATGCCTTGCGACAAGAAGTATCGGCGGTATTGGTGGGAGTGGGAACGTGGGAAATTGACAATCCAGAATTATCCGATCGCTTTCACGGCGGCCCACAACCCATACGCGTCGTATTAGATCCTAAGGCAATAGGAACCTACGAACGGGCGGTTAATGCACCCGCTCAAACGTGGGTGATCACAGAAACCCGCCAAGAAACACTCGGCAATGTGCACTTTTTTGCGCTTCCCGGTATTAGTGCCTCGCTGCAGGAATTAATGGACTTTTTCTACGAAAAAAACATCAATTCCATTTTGGTTGAAGGGGGCGCGCCAACATTGAATCGCTTTTTTGATAAGGGTCTAATCGATGAAATCCATCGCTTCCAACACCGTGAAATTAAATTCGATAGCGGTATTTTAGCCCCAGCGGTCGGGCACCTCAAACACCGTATTCAAAGTCCTTTCGAGAATTCAGACTTATTCGTATATGACGCTCCTTTTTAATCAATGGATGGCTCTCGGCCTCAGCGCGGGGCTGTCGGTCGGTATCTTTTTAATCTTCAAATGGGTCGCTAACCGCAAGCTCTTCTTGCCGGCAGTGATTGTTTGGAACTACCTTATTTGTGTAGGACTTGGTTCTTTATTTATCTACGATACCCCAATTTTTACGCGATCTGCCTTGCAAACACCGGGATTTTTCCCCGTGATTTCTTTGGGAATTTTATTCATGATAACCTTCTTACTTATGGGTCGCGCCACCGCAAAATCGGGCGCTGCAATGAGTGCGGTTTCATCAAAAATGAGTGTCGTGATACCCGTTATCTTGGCCTTGGGTTTCTTTTCAGAGCCCATTTCTTTG
>JBIKIM010000305.1:0-2778 GCA_044361605.1 Bacteroidia bacterium
GTAGCGATTTTGGAATGTGTGCTTCCAGGTTCCATTCCATTCTAAGATTGGATCGATATAAAAGCGGCGTCCGGTGTTCTTCGTAACGGCATTGTTTTGGGCGGTATAGGCGTTCTGGTCGTTTTCCCACAGTAAAAAAGAACCGCTTTCGCCGCGTTGGATGTTACCGTTTAACCATAATTTGAGTTTGGGTAGGAAGGCGGGCTCGTAGCCGTAACGCCACCCCATGCGTACCCGATAATCGAAGTCGCCCATGCGATAACTGTCGTCGTTCAATTGATTCCAATTAACGGAAAACGAATGTCGGCCAATTTTTTCCCGATAAAAACCGTGGAGACCATACAAATACCTTCTTTTATTGCTGAACTGCAGTCCGAGAGGCACGTCGTACATACCCCCAATCATCGACATTTGTCCTTCGGCTTTTGTCGTAATGGGTGCCGAACGCATGTTCACCACGCCGTTTACGGCTGAGGAACCGTATAATACCGAACCGGCATTTTTGATCACTTCCACGCTGCTAATGCCTTCGCTGGGGAGGAAGCTAAAAGGAACGGAACCGGCATCGCCGGTTATCATCGGCATGTCGTCGATGCACATCATCACGCGACTTCCAGCACCGTAGCTCCAGCCACTGCCGTTGCGAATGTTAATCTGATCGTCGTTAATAACCACACCAGGCACTTGTTCTAATGCAGAGTTGATATTGGTAGTTATTTTATTTTCAATGAGATAGGGCTTTAAAATGGAAAGGCCAACGGTGCTTTCTTTGATTTTGGTGAACCCTTTATTGGTACTTATGACCACCCCATCGAGGTAATCGAAATTTTCCAATTTATTCGTATCTAAGTAAAAAGAGCGCGTTATTTCGGCAGGAATTACGGTATTTTTTATCCTTGATTTTAAGGGTAAAATAGGGTCGGTAATCTTGGCAAAAACAAATAATGGACATACGGTAGTAAGAAGCGCAGAAAAATATTTCACGTTTTTAGTTTTACTTGTAACTTCGTAAAATTAATCTTAAGAAATATGATACGCAAATTCATTTTCGCAAGCCTCCTCGGAATGGCTTCAATGACGGTTCAACCATTGTGGTCGCAAGACTGCACGCCCGTGGCTATTTCGACACCTGGAATTGTACCAGCTTCTCTTCCAGACGCACAAAAAGACCAAGCCTACAACGAAACCATCTCTGTTTTGTTGTTTTCTGATACCATGGTTAATGCCGGCGGTCAAAATGTTAAAGCAGTCATAGATTCTATGGTTTTATTAGACGTGTTTGGACTTCCCAAAGGAATAAATTATCGCTGCAGAAACGGGAATAAACGTTTTTTACCTAAAGTACCCAGCTGTATTGCCCTTTACGGAACACCAACCGAAGATGGTACCTACCCGCTTGAAATTCCGGTTATGTCTTACGCAAAAGTATTTGGCTTCGTTCCCATTGAACAAGGCGATACCATACGTAATTATGTAATCAACGTATACGGCGGCGGCGCATCGCTCGAAAAAATTAATTTAAGCCAGTTAAACGTATTTCCAAATCCGGCATCGGACCGTATTTCGGTTATTTCGGGGGAAATTCCCCGCATGCTCGCCTCAAACGGAGTAGAATGTGCCGTTGAATGGCGTCGAAATGGCTCTTTACATATTGCTGAAGTAGCGAACTTGGCTTCAGGTGTATATTTGATTTACGTAAATGGCCGTAGCGCTCGTTTTGTTAAACCTTAATGGCGGCCGATTTTTTAGCTAAAATACCCAAGCTTAAGGCAGAATTGCCGGCTATGTTGGTATTGTTTGTCGTATATTTAGTAGGCTTTGCCTTTCATTTTGATTTTTTTAGTTGGACGGGTGGACTTATTTGGTCGGCGTTTGTGTTGCCGCTATTGATGTGGATTTACCAACGCAGAAAAGGCGATTATTTTGTGCGGGTCGATGCTGAAGGAATTGCCTGGAGGGAACATTTTTTTTCCAGTTACATATTCATCCCATGGAAATATGTGCAGCGCATCGATTATTTGGTTTTTGAGATAAATTTTATGCTCAAAGAAACAGCTCAAGTCGTTTGTTTGGCTACGAGCGGTTTAACAGAAGACGAAACGGAATTATTAAAACAAAGTATCTCAGACTTCATTCAAGAACGTTTGGAAGAACAAGAACATGACATTTAAACCCAATTTTGATTTTTTAGAGGAGTTGCAATGGCGCGGGTTATTGCACGATAGCATACCGGGTACCGGCGATTTATTGAACAAAGAACAGGTTTCTGCCTACATTGGTTTTGACCCAACGGCTGATTCTCTCCATATTGGCAATATGGTGCCTATCATGTTGTTAACACTATTTCAAAAGGCCGGTCATAAGCCGGTGGTTTTGGTGGGCGGCGCAACAGGCCGGGTAGGCGATCCGAGTGGGAAAAGTGCCGAGAGGCAGCTACTCGACACAGAGGCGATACAACACAATTTAGACGGACAGAAAGCGCAATTGATGCGGTTTTTGGACTTTGAAAACGGAGACAATAAGGCCGTGGTGGTGAATAACTACGATTGGTTTAAGGAATGGTCGTTTTTAGATTTTATTCGGGATGTAGGGAAGCATATTACGGTGAGTTATATGCTGAGTAAAGACAGCGTGAAGAACCGTTTAGAATCGGGTGGCTTATCGTTTACGGAATTTACCTATCAGTTGGTTCAAGGATACGATTTTTTGCATTTGTACCGAGAAATGGGGGTGAAATTGCAAATGGGCGGTAGCGACCAATGGGGTAATATTACGACG
>JBIKIM010000306.1:0-2774 GCA_044361605.1 Bacteroidia bacterium
GACTCTATATAAACTACCACTTGATATTTTCCAATCCCTAGCGGGAACATATCAATTATGAAATCTACTCTTTGTTCATCTTGGATTTCTAAAGATATATTTTTACCTACCATCGAATTATCAATGACCATCTGCATTTTTTCCTCGGTAAATAATCCAATTGATATTCTAATTTCCTTTAAAACATTTTTAGATATATTCTGCAAACACAAACTTACTTTCAGACGTTCACCAGTAACAATACCATTTTCAGCACTAAACAATATCTCATTCAAAGCCACATTTTTTCCTAAAATATTCAATACTTGTTTGGTATTAGTTTTTATAATCTTAAGATTTTCTTCTAAATAACAACTGACCCCCTCAAATACATTACCATCAAATTTGATTGAACCGTTTTTTATTGTTATCACTCTATTACAAAGCTTGGATACTGCATCCATATTATGACTGACAAACAAAACTGTTCTGCCTTCACCTCTGCTGATATCCTGCATTTTCCCAATGGCCTTCTTCTGAAATTCTGCATCCCCTACAGCCAAAACCTCATCTACTATTAAAATCTCTGGATCTAAAAAAGCGGCCACTGCAAAACCCAATCGCACCGTCATTCCTGAGCTATAACGTTTCACCGGTGTATCGATGTACAACGCACAACCTGAAAAATCAATGATTTCATCTAATTTTCGCTTAATCTCCCCTTTGGTCATACCCAGAATAGCCCCATTCAAAAAGATATTTTCCCTACCCGTCAATTCTGGGTGAAACCCAGTCCCCACTTCCAGTAAACTCGCCATCCTGCCCCAACTTTCTATGGAACCTGTAGTAGGGGTTGTAATCCGAGACAACAACTTTAGTAATGTCGATTTTCCCGCACCGTTTTTTCCAATAATGCCTAATACTTCTCCCCGCTTAACCTCAAAATTAATATCCTTCAAAGCCCATACAAAGTCAGATTTAACCTTACTCGTTCGGTCATTTACATCCCCAACTTTTAAAAACGGGTCTTCCTTTCCCCTGATTTTTGTTGTCCACCAGCGATGAACATCCCCTCCAATCGTATTGGTTCCAACCGTACCTAGCCGGTATTGCTTCGAAACGTTTTCTACTTTTAAAATTACATCTCCCATTTTACCCTTTACACTAAATCGTGTCCATAAAACTACGCTCCGTTTTATTAAAGACCATCAAACCAAACAAATAGATCAATATGGAAAATACAAATGACCATAAAGTCGCCATGGTATTGATTGTTCCCGAACCTAAATAACCATAGCGAAATACATCAAAAATTCCTGTAAGCGGATTCGCATAAATCAACCAATGCCATTTTACTGGAAACCGTTCTAAAAATAAGGAAGTAGGATAAACAACAGGGGTGATGTACATAAACAAAGCAACCCCAAAGCCCAATAAAAATGTAAAATCTCGATATTTTGTGGTCAACGAAGTAATAACCATTCCAAGTCCCATAGAAATCAAGGCCATAGCTATTAATAACAACGGTGTCATCAATACAAACCAATTCGGTTCTATCGCCGATCCACTCAGCCACAAATACAACCAAACGACCAAAAACAACACGTATTGAATCCCAAACTTAAATAAATTCGATAGCGTTATAGCAATAGGCATTATGGCCCTTGGAAAATAAACCTTACCAAAAATGCCCTGATTGGCACTAAACGTATTGGCAACGCCATTCATGGAAGAACTAAAATATCCCCATAACGTATTTCCGGTAAGCGCAAATAAAAAGTAAGGGACACCATCAGAAGGAATCCGAGCCAACATCCCAAAAACCACTAATTGCGTTATAGACGTAAACACAGGCTGAATAAAAAACCACAAAGGACCCAATACGGTTTGTTTATAAACCGAAACAATATCCCTGCGAACAAAAAGAATTAACAAATCTCGGTAACGATAAATTTCTTTCAGATTCAACCTAAAAGCCTTGGTTACCGGGGTTATTCGGAATAGTGGTTCTCTATTTTCTTCTATCATTCTACATTTAACTAAAGGATATCCGTTCTATTCTTAAATTTTACTTCCTTAAAGCTTTTTAACCATGTTCTCCAACAGCCACGTAACGTAAATAGAATATCCAAAGAATAAAAGTATTTAAACTTCACCCAATCTCTCTCCAAAAACCAATCGCAACTTGGATAAAAGCTAAGCCCTCCAGGCTGCATTTTGACTAGTAAATCATCGAACAATAGGGTATTGGGGTTGCTCTGCAAGAAAACCCTGCAAAACCATTCGAAATCACCCGTTACCTTATAGTTTACGTTATAATCACCCCACTTATTAAAAAGAGTCCGTTTTATAAATGTTGATTGGTGTGGGAGCGAAAAATCTTTAATAAACTGAACGATTGGTTCCCTAACTATCTTAAAATAGCCGTTGCTTAAATCTGTTCCGTAAATAATAAAATCCGCATTACTCTGCTCCAATACATCTTGGGAAATTTGCTTTGTAAGTATATCCCCACTATTTAAAAACAAAAGATATTTTCCTGTGGAACTGTGTAAGCCAATATTCATAGCATCGTAAATACCTCGATCTAAGCCGATAAAACATTCTGTTATAATTGCTTGATGTTCTTTGATTATTTTAAGCGAATCATCCTCAGAACCGCCATCCACAATTATAAACTCGAAGTCTAACTCTTGAGACTTAACGCTTTCGATAGTTTCAAGCAAACCAACCGCGTTAATGAGATTTACAGTAACAATAGAAAGTAATTTGTTGCTATTTCCCAAAATTGTAAA
>JBIKIM010000307.1:0-2769 GCA_044361605.1 Bacteroidia bacterium
GGTGTGGTGGTTAAGGTAGATTCAATTGCCCAACAAGAAGAATTGGGCTTTACCGCCAAGGTGCCCCGTTGGGCAATCGCCTATAAATTCCCTACTGAAACCGCGCAGACCTTGTTGCGGGGAATTTCCTACCAGGTGGGCCGAACCGGCGCCATAACGCCGGTAGCCGAACTCGAACCGGTTTTGTTATTAGGTACTACTGTGAAACGGGCCAGCTTGCACAATTCCAATGAAATGCAGCGATTGGACATTCGTGTGGGAGACCGCGTTTATGTAGAAAAAGGCGGAGAAATCATCCCCAAAATAATTGGAGTGGTGCTTGAATCCCGCAATCCCAATACGCCCGAACAACCTTTCATTACCCATTGTCCGGAATGCGAAACCCTTTTGGTGCGCGCCGAAGGCGAAGCCCAACATTACTGCCCAAATCAACGCAATTGCCCGCCTCAAGTGGTCGGAAAATTGGAGCATTTTATAGGCCGCAAGGCGATGGACATCCAATCGGTAGGGTCCGAAATGTGTGAAACCTTGTATCGGGCGGATTTGGTAAAAAACGTGGCCGATTTTTATGATTTAAAGGAATCCGATATTCTTAAATTGGAACGCATGGGAGAAAAAAGTGCTACCAATATAATCAAAGGCATTGCCGACAGTAAATCTCAATCCTTCGAACGGGTGTTGTTTGCGTTGGGAATTCGGTTTGTAGGAGAAACCGTTGCCAAGAAATTGGCCCAAGCCTTTGGAGATATCGAAGCCCTTGCTCATGCCGATACGGAAGCCTTGATTGCCGTTGATGAAATTGGAGATCGCATTGCCGAAAGTGTGATTCGTTACTTTGAGGACCCAGAAAGCCAAGAACTCATTATGCGACTTCGCGCGCACGGATTGGTTTTCAAGGCCGAAAAACAAGAAGCCAAAGGCGACGAACTCGCCGGAAAAGTAATCGTAATTTCGGGTGTTTTTGAAATCCATTCCCGCGACGAACTTAAGGCCATGGTAGAGGCACACGGAGGAAAAATCGGTTCGGGTGTTAGTGCCAAAACCAGCTTTTTATTGGCAGGCTCCGGAATTGGTCCCTCAAAATTAGCCAAAGCCGAAACACTTGGAGTACCTTTGTTGAGCGAAACGGAATTTTTAGCCCTGTTACCCATATGACAACTCCCAATAGGCGCAATAGAATTAAAGATACCCTTTGGGTGTTTAATAGTCCCAAATACCTGCGAAAAATTCGCAGTACGCCGCCGTTCTCTGACGTCAAGCGCGCCATTGTTTTCATGGGCTTGCATTTGTACCAACAGCATTCCAAGCGCATAGAAACGTATTGCGACGAATTGCGACAGAACGGATTTAAGGTATTACAAGTAGTATTGTATCCGACCCGCGATCCCAAAACCATTTCGGTGCAACAGTCTTCCGATAACTTGCATTTGTGTTTGAAAGACATCACGTTCTTAGGCTTCCCCCAAAAGACTATTTTGGACAAGTTAAACGCCTACAACGCCGATATTTTCATTAATTTAAATGGCGATTTTTCCTATTCCGATATGGGTTTTGCCATTAGCAGCGCGGCCCCTTATCGCATTAGTCCGTACCAAAAGGAATACCAACCTTACTTTAATATTTTGTTTCGTTCGCGAACTGAAGAGGATTTGGATGCTTATCTTTTACGAATAACCGATTTTTTCAAACACCTAACATGAACCCATTACACGGAGCCGCAACGGCCTTAATCACGCCTTTTACCGCTGATTTACACATTGATTTCGACGCATTAGAGCGCATCGTAAACCATCAAATTGAGAACGGCACCCAATATTTAGTCGTTTTAGGCACTACGGGCGAAAGTGCCACCCTCAGCGCCTCAGAAAAACAAGCGGTCATGAAGGCCGTAGTCCAGTATAACAAAGGCCGCGTGCCTTTGGTGATTGGCATGGGAGGCAACGACACCGCGGCCTTATTAACGCAGTTGTCGGAAACCGACTTTAGTGGATATTCCTATGTGTTATCGGTGAGTCCTTATTATAACAAGCCCAACCAACGCGGCATTATTGCTCATTACCAAGCCGTTGCCGAACACAGTCCCTTACCCGTAATTATATACAATGTTCCGGGCAGAACGGGTAGCAACATGACGGCCGAAACGCAGTTAATCTTGGCCCAACACCCCCGTATCGTCGCCACCAAAGAGGCCTCGGGCAATATGGAACAGATTATGCATTTATTGCAACACAAACCCGATAATTTCGATGTTATCAGCGGCGACGATTCACTTACGTTTCCTATGATGGCATTGGGCGCAACCGGGGTAATTTCTGTAATCAATCATGCCTATCCTCAGGTATTTTCAGGGATGGTAGCCGATTGTTTATCTGGAAATTGGGAAGCGGCCAAGCAGGCCCATTACGAAATCTTAGAAGGTTCCATTCGCATTTTTGAAGATGGAAGTCCGGGTGGCATTAAAGTAATGCTGCACCAAATGGGTTTATGTGAAACATTTGTAAGACCCCCACTCTACCCGGTTAACGAAAAACTGGAACAAATTCTGCGTTCATTGGTTAAATAAACGCGATTATGAATCCACACCTCAATCCGAATAACGAAAATCTCAGTAAAGCCGATCAAGATATTGAGAAGGTATTAAGACCGGCAGAATTTGACGATTTTACCGGACAGGAGAAAATTTTAGACAACCTCAAGGTCTTTGTTTTGGCTGCCAAACAGCGCGGAGAAGCCTTAGATCATATATTATTGCATGGACCTCCGGGATTG
>JBIKIM010000309.1:0-2760 GCA_044361605.1 Bacteroidia bacterium
TATGGGTTTCGAAATATTCTGGTTTGCAAAAGGTCATCGAGTGATTTCGGAGCGCAGCGCAGAAATAGTATCGAGATGCGCTGTGAATAGTACCGAGATGCGTTGTGAATAGTACCGAGATGCATTCTGGTTTGCAAAAGGTCATCGAGTTTGAGGCTCCCTGCGGTCGTTTGAGACTCGGCTGCCGCCTCGTATGTGACTCCCTTCGGTCGTATGGGTTTCGAACTATTCTGGTTTGCAAAAGGTCATCGAGTGATTTCGGAGCGCAGCGCAGAAATTGTACCGAGATGCATTGCGGTTTGAAAGATTTTGACCTTAATATTGTAGCATAATAATATGAAGCAATCGGGTCAAAAACTAACTTGGATAATAATCGGTGCCATGATTGTCGGTATTGTAACGGGACAAATTTTGTTTTACCAATTTGATACCGATTCCAATGGCGTTTTATTGGGTCTTGAATTGGATAAAGCCAAATCCATCGCGGAATATTTCAAACTGTTAACCACACATATTTTTTTAAGACCGGTGCAAATGACCATTGCCCCATTGGTATTTACAACCCTAGTGGCGGGAATTGCAAAAATGGACGATCTAAAATCAGTCGGCCGAATTGGTGGCAGAAGCATGTTGTGGTTTTTTACCGCTTCTTTGGTTTCATTATTATTAGGGATGTTTTTGGTGAATTTTTTACAACCTGGATTAAAGGTGAATTTTGGATCGGCAGATACATCGTCTGCGCAAGACATTCTTGCAAAGACAGATGGGTTCGGGTTGAAGAATTTCCTAGAACATATCTTTCCCGTTAGTCTTTTTGAAGCCTTGGCCAAAAATGAAATATTGCAAATTGTCTTATTTTCCATATTGTTCGCCATAGCCTTGAATCAAACGGGAGAAAAAGCAAAACCCATTATCAACGCGTTGGATGTATTGGGAAAAGCCATATTGAAAATTGTTGGTTTTGTAATGTGGTTGGCTCCAATTGGTGTTTTTGGTGGTATAACCGCGATTATTGCCACAAAAGGATTGGGAATTTTAGCGGTTTATGGATATTATTTGGCCAGTTTTTATTTAGGTATAGGATTGTTGTGGGTTATCATTCTTTTAGTGGGATTTTGGATACTAAAGAAAAAACTATGGAAACTCATCGCGCATTTGAAAAATCCACTATTGGTGGCCTTTAGCACCACGTCGAGCGAAGCGGTGTTCCCCAAATTGACCGAAGAGCTAGAAAATTACGGCTGTAAGAAAAAAGTGGTCAGCTTTGTATTGCCATTGGGATACAGTTTTAATTTAGATGGCTCCATGATGTACATGACTTTTGCATCTATATTCATTGCTCAAGCCTATAACATTCCATTAGATTTAGGAACGCAACTCACCATGTTGTTGGTATTGATGTTGACCTCTAAGGGCATTGCCGGGGTTCCAAGAGCCTCTTTGGTAATCGTAGCCGCAACATGTGCCATGTTCGACATTCCGGCAGAAGGAATAGCCTTGATTTTACCCATCGACCACTTTTGCGATATGGCCCGCAGCATGACCAACGTATTGGGTAATGGCGTAGCCATTGCGTCTATTGACAAATGGGAAAAAGGGGAGTGACAATTGAAAATTTAAAGATAATTTTCAAGACCTTTGCATCCTCGCTTTAAGATGAATGGGAAAGATGAAAAATGGTATTAACGATAAAGTAACAGCAGCCACATTATTAGTTGCACTTGGAATTATTTATGGAGATATAGGAACAAGTCCTCTTTATGTGTTAAAGGCCGTTGTTGGAGGCCGACCCATAAGTGAAATGCTTGTTTATGGAGGCATCTCTTGTGTTTTTTGGACTATAACTTTTCAAACCACATTTAAATACATTTACCTTACGTTAAAGGCGGATAATCATGGAGAAGGAGGTATCTTTTCTTTGTATGCGCTGGTTCGTGGTTATGGTAAATATTTAATTATTCCGACTATACTTGGGGCATCGGCACTGTTAGCCGACGGTATTATTACACCGCCAATTTCAGTGGCATCTGCAGTAGAAGGGCTTAGAAATATAAAAGGGTTGGAACATATACCCACCGTACCAATTGTAATTGTTATTATTTCCACTTTGTTCTTCTTCCAAAGATTTGGAACAAAAAAAGTGGGTTCAATATTCGGACCCGCCATGTTGGTTTGGTTTACCATGCTTGCTACTTTAGGATTTATTCAAATCTTTCAATTCCCAAGCATATTCAAAGCGTTAAATCCAGTGTATGCCTATAACTTGTTGACTAATTATCCAGAAGGATTTTGGCTATTGGGTGCTGTGTTTTTAGCCACTACAGGGGCGGAAGCTTTATATTCTGATTTGGGACATTGTGGTCGAAAAAATATTCGCATTTCATGGACTTTAGTAAAAACGTGTTTACTGATAAACTACATGGGACAAGCGGCTTGGCTCATGAACTTGAGCGAAAATAGCTTGCTGGCTGGTCGTAACCCATTTTTTGAAATCATGCCCAATTGGTTTTTAATTCCGGGAATCATCATTGCAACTATGGCGGCTATTATTGCGTCACAAGCATTAATAACGGGAAGTTACACGCTAATAAACGAAGCGATGAACTTAAACTTTTGGCCTCGTGTAAGTGTGCGACAACCTACAGAAACCAAAGGACAGATTTATATCCCTAGCGTAAACATTATGCTATGGATTGGTTGCGTATTAATGGTGTTGCATTTTCAAACCTCATCACACATGGAAGCTGCCTATGGATTGGC
>JBIKIM010000308.1:0-2760 GCA_044361605.1 Bacteroidia bacterium
GTGCGAGTCAAGACTCAGGAATAATAATTCCGGTTTTAGGGGCGAATTTATTGCGGTAAATTTCGCTTAACGGTTCATCAAATCTTCGAGATCTTTGGATTTGTTAGCCTTTGATTTTTTCTTTTTAATCGGTGCGACTTCTTGAATGATCGGAGTTACTTCCTTTATAATAGGAGCCACCTCAGATTCTTTTTCCGCTTTTCCGACTTTTTTAGGGCTTAATTTTGAATCATTAGTGGGTGAATCTGTGCTCAAATCTACGACTGCTGTATCGAAAAGCACCCCGGTTTCTTTCAACGCTTGGATTTCGACATCGGTAAATATTTTTAAAGAATCGGACTCCATAGGGGCGGATGCCACTGCAATTGAGTCTGTAATTGCATTAACTGCGGTATTGCCAAGGTTATCTACTTTCTCTTTTTTGCCCTTGCTTTTTTTGCGGGTTTCCGTTTTTGCGGCTGCAATTTCTTGAGAAGGTTTGGATTCCGTTTCAGTTGAGGCGGTTTCTGCAACCATTGCCGATTTAGAATCAGAATCTACAGGTTCTGTTTTTTCAATTGGTTTGGATTCAGGGGCCTTGGATGGCGTATTTTTAAATAAGGGTTCTACGGGTTCTACGGGTTCCAATTCTTCTACGTTTGAAATAGTAGGTTCTGGCAAATTTTCTTCGGGACCTTGTTCCGTTTCTTGGATCACCTCTTCTTCGGTTTCATCGTAATTCATACTGCCGCCTAGGAAACCATAAGGACAGCCATCGTTACTTATTACACCGAAAGTTTTGAAACAACTGTCGCGTTTATCAGGAACTTCATCGTAGTCGCGGTCTTTGCGTGTTCCGATATTGATGTTAACCCCAATCATACCGGAGGTAGCGGTGGCTGTGCCGTAATTAACAATACCGAGTACATCGTTAACAGACCCAAAAATTTGCAGCGGACCGAGGTTTAAACTCAAACCCAGTCCCAATCGATGCGAAGGATTGTCAATATCGAAAAGTGAATAACCAACGCGTAAATCTACCCATTCGCCCAGTTCTTGGTGTACCGTGGTACTTAGGAATATTTTGTCACCGCTCATCCCAAATCCATAGCCACCGAATGCTTGGAGGTGGGTACGCGGACGTAACAAGAATTCAACGCCGAGCGTATAACGCGGGTTTAATTTGGTCGTATAAGAGGGAATTGTACTTCCCTGTAGGTCAAATTTACTCAAGAACGTATCTTGAAGTTGTTGTCCAATTTCATCGCTTAAATTAGCGGTTTGCGATGTATCCAGACCGTTCCAAACCCATTCAGAGGTATTCATCTTTAATTCTTGAGCCCCTAAATTCCAAACGATACTGCCCAAGTTTTGCACGGCTAGTGAAAAGCGCCATTTTTCGTTTAAGCGATAAACAGCCCCAAAACCAAAAGCATATCCTTGATTGGTGCCAATTTGAATCTGACTCAGTTGATCTGTAATGGATTGTTGGGCATCGTAATTGGTATCGTTTAATGCCTGATCTATGTTTAATCCTAATAAAGAAGCTTTTCCAGAAACTGCGCCTTGCATTCGCAAGCTGTAAATAGAGGCGGTTCCGGTATCGGTGCCAATTCCAAATCGGGCTTGATCCATTGAGAAATCGGTGATCCCGTTTAGGAGCGACGCATTCACGCCAACCGACAGTTCATTGGTAAGAAAGCGCCCGTAAGTAAAGGTGTTTTTTACATAAGAACGCAGCTGATTCCCTGAGAAGTCAATATTGGCGTCGTTTTGAATAAAACCACCGTTCCCTAAAAACGCCAATCCGATAAGATCTTTGGGCATACGAACCGAAGCCTCGTTGATGAGGGTGCTATTAATGGCGAAATACGATTTTTTACTGCGGAAACCAAAATGAAACAAATCGCTTTGGTGAAACAAGTCGATTCCCAGTTGTTTTTCGTTTTCTCCCACCATTCGGTTAACCGTTTGCAAAGGCGTTTCCTCTTTGCCAAACAACCCATTAAGCGTGGCGCCAACAAATTGGGCTCCAAAATAGGTTTGTCCCACTGATAGCGTGGCTTTGTATTGCGGCATAAAGCCAGGATTCCAAAGCTGTGATTGGGATAAATGACGGTTGTTAAACTCAAAAAATGCTTGAGCGTTTAATCCACTTACAAACCCGAAGGCAACAATCGAAAGGATGTTTATTTTTTTCATGTGGATTCGTATTAAAGTTCCGTTGTATAAATCGCGCGGAAGGCTAATGAAACATCGAGTGCACAACTGGTGTAAATACTCACGGGTACGTTGCCGTTATCGTAAGAACTGAAATTGGTTCGAATTAAAATATACTCACATTTCTTCGCATCTAACTTATCTAACATAGCACCGGGCATTAAAAAGGTGCTCATATTTTCAGAAGAAGCGGTGATTTTTCCGTCGGTACCTACAATAGCAGACTGTAACAAGGTTACATTGACCAATGAGTCAATTACCTTGTAGGCAGAATCTGTAAATATTAGGTCTAAGGTTCCGCCTAATGGGAAGCCGTTAACGGTTTTTATCTTTAATTCTAGTAAATCGAAATCAGCCAACCCCTGTAAGGAACGTCCTTGGTCTAGGGTATCGATATACGTGAAATTTTGAGCCGTAAAGGTCATTGGGATATCGGCATCAAATCCTAAATCAATGGCACTGGTATTGGTTAGGTGATCGGTAAAGCCTTTAAATCCATCCGGATTCATGATGGCGCGCCCTTTTATATCGAAAAGAACGGCGGGCATTCCTAAACAGTTA
>JBIKIM010000310.1:0-2753 GCA_044361605.1 Bacteroidia bacterium
GAATACATCTACAACCAAACCGCCTTTAGTTCTAGAGCGAACATAACCTTTTACGATAGTGTCGTTTTGGTGTGCTTCAACAATTTTATCCCATGCAGTTTCTTGAAGTGCTTTGCGACGGCTTAAGATAAGCTGACCTAAGCGGTCTTCAGCAATGTCAACGAATACTTCTACTTCATCACCGACTTTAAGTTCGGGAATGTCGCGGAATTCTTGACGTGATACCATACCATCGCTTTTGAATCCGATGTTAATAACTACGTCTTTGTCGTTGATGGCCACTACGTGACCTTTCACTACTTGTTTTTCTTCAACGGGATTGAAGGTTTGCGTGTACTGCTCCTCCAAGTGCTTCCTGTCAGTAGCAGAATAGCTCTCAAATCCGGCCTCGTCTGCATCCCAATCGAAATCATCGTGCGCTACCGCTGCAGATGTGGCTTTCGCCGACTCCTTTGGGGAAACCATGTTTTCTTGGTTTTCTGGGTTTTGAATTTCGTTAGATTCGTTTGTCAATGTAAAAATTCCTCCTTTGTGGGCGGCAAAAATAATTCAAAACTTTTGCATTTCCTAAATGCAGAGAAATTCACGTTCAACAACTTGTAAAAAGTTTTCGTATTTGGTCAACTCGCTACCAAACACAAATGAATTTAAATTATGTTTGTATGTCATGAAGAGCAGCAACCCTAAGGCCACGAATACGCCTCCCACTCCCCCTTCTAATGCAATTTGGGGACTTTTCACGCTGTCGGAAAGCCAAATAACGGGAAGTAATTTCCCTGTATTTGAAGGATTAAATCCGACTAGTATTCAAAACGCGATCGACTCCAATTGCACCCATTTCGCAGTGGTGAATGCATCCAAAACATTCAAAACACCTCCAAATCTAACCAACATAACCGCTACAGAGCCTCGAGCTTGGGCGATATCTGACTATAAACAAGCGCATTTTATTAAACGTTTATTATTGGGTCATGATCAAGCCGCTGAAAATACACACACCCTTGTTTTAAATAAGGCAGCATTGGAACGGCTCATTGAATACCCCACCCGTTGCCAAAATTTAACCGATTTGATTTACCTGATTAAGAAGGCGATTATTCCTATTGATTTCCAATTTGGCGCCACGGAAATCAAAAAAAGCACCTCCTTTATTACTTTAAGGAAGAACGGAATATTTAGATTCAGTTCATACTTCTTGCAAGCCCATTCACACGCACACAAATGGATATTTCTAGCCATTGCGCTTCTTGGTTTCTTTCACATAACGCAAATAAGCCAGCAAGCCGGTATTTCCGGTGATGAATTTATTCAACACGAATACGGTCGCGTAATTGCCAATTACCATTTAGAAAAAATTGGAATGGGAATGCCGCTCGATACCAACGCCTTGAAAGGGCAAAAAATGACGACCCTCGCCCGAGAATTACCCAATTTAGGCGCTGACATAGCCACAATCCAAGATCCCGAAAAGCTTATGCATTTATACGGATCCAGTTTCGATACGTTTACCTCATTACTCATTCATTGGTTCCAAATTGAAAACTACATGGAGTTTCGGCATTTTTGGAATGCGATTTTTGGTTGGTTGATTTTTGTTTTCGTGGCATTAATTGCCCGACGTGTAACAAACGGTTCTTGGCTATGGGCTACCGTTGCTTTTGTGTTGTGTTACTTCACCCCTCGGATATTCGGCGAAGCATTGAACAATCCGAAAGACATCCCATTTGCATTGGGATACGTAATGAGTTTGTATTACGCAATGAAAGTGTTCCATAACTTCCCTAACTATCGAGCTTGGGATATAGCGGGCCTAACATTCGGTATTGCTTTGGGAATTAGTATTCGTATCGGTGGACTTCTATTTATCGGAATTGCCGGCGTTTACATGGGACTTAAATACGTTGAGTCTATCGGTTTGAAATCCTTTTTGGGATTCAAATGGACAAAAATGCGCCTTTGGTTGAGTGCCTTTATTTTTGTTTCAATCAGCGCTTATTTGATGGGCGTTTATGTTTGGCCATACGGTTGGAAAGCCCCCATTGACAATCCTATGAAAGCGTTAAGCGCCTTCACTGATTTTCAAGTGAGTTTGCGTCAGTTATTCGAAGGTGTTTTGTACGATTCTGACAACCTTCCACCCTATTACTTGGCCAAATATGTTTTGATAACCCTGCCTGTCGGAATATTAGCTGGGATTCTCTTGTTCGTTATTACGACTCTACTTAAGCCCAAGAAGTTCACTTTAGAGGAGTTCCTGTTGTTTTTTGCAGCGATTTTCCCAATTGTTTACATTTACGTTCAAGGAAGTTCCGTTTATGGCGGCCTCCGTCATATTTTATTTACGTTACCTGGTTTTGTTTTATTGGGGACTTTAGGGTTTTATAAACTTTCTAAATGGCTCCCAAAATCAAATATAACAGGTCCAACCTTAGCCCTGCTTCCTTGTATATTGCCCATCGGATTTGTTCTAAAAAACAACAACTTGAGCTATATGTACTTTAATGAAACCATAGGGGGCATAGAAGGTGCATACGGCAATTATGAACTTGATTACTATCTAGCCAGTTTAAAACCAAGTGCGAATTACCTCGCAGAAGAGGTTTTATCTAAAAATCCCAAAACCAACTATAAAATCGTGTCTTACGGTATGGATCAAGTCAAGTATTACTTACGCAACTATCCCAATGCCCAAGTAGGTTTCTCCCGATTCGATGATCGAAGTGAAAAAACATGGGATTACGCTGTTTTTTACA
>JBIKIM010000311.1:0-2751 GCA_044361605.1 Bacteroidia bacterium
CTACAAGAAAAAAGGTATTGATGTTTTAACCAGCTCTAGCGTAGAGAAAGTTGATATCAAAGGCGACCGTTGTACCGTGCACATAAAAACGGCTAAAGGTACCGAAACCAGAGAGTGTGATGTGGTCTTAAGCGCCGCTGGCGTTCAAACCAATCTTGAAAATTTAGGACTTGATGAAATGGGTATCAAGCACGATAAAGGCAAAGTCACAATCGATGAGTTTTATCGCACCAGCATCCCTGGTATTTATGCCATTGGAGACATCGTTGCAGGTCCCTCATTAGCCCATGTGGCCTCGGCCGAAGGTATCATTTGTGTGGAAGCCATTTGCGGACACCACCCACAACCATTGAATTATGGCAACATACCCGGTTGTACCTATACCCATCCCGAAGTTGCCTCTGTCGGTCTTACCGAAGCCCAAGCTAGAGAAAAAGGCTACGACATCCGCGTAGGTAAATTCCCCTTCGCAGCTTCTGGAAAAGCCAGCGCAAGCGGTCATAAAGATGGATTTGTAAAAGTAATTTTCGATAAGAAATACGGAGAGTGGTTGGGCTGTCATATGATGGGAGAAGGCGTTACCGATATTATCGCTGAAGCCGTTGTAGCCCGTACCCTTGAAACCACAGGCATGGAAGTTCTAAAATCAGTACATCCACATCCTACGATGAGCGAAGCGGTTATGGAAGCCGTAGCCCAGGCGTACGATGAGTGTATACACCTTTAATCAATTTTGAATGGTGAATTATGAATTATGAATTTGGCGCAAATTACATGTTAATTCACCATTCATAATTCACCACTCATAATTCATAATTCCTTGCTTCAGCAATTCACATTCAACCCCCTGGGTGAAAACACCTATATCGTTTGGGATGAACAATCCCGAGATGCAGCCATTGTTGATGCAGGGATGTACAGCCGTGAAGAATGCGAACAAATCCGTAGCTTTTTAACCGATTCCAATTTAAACTTGCGATTTATTTGGGGAACCCATGCGCACATCGATCATATCTTTGGAAATTGGTGGATCAAACAAGAATACCCCGATGTACCCTATTGGTTGCATGCCGACGATGTCAAAATGATTCAACGCAGCGAAACCATGGCGGCCCTTTGGAACCTCAATTATACCCCGTCGCCAGAACCCGATGCCTATTTAAGTCACCACCAAATACTGCAACTGGGCAATAGCACCTATGAAGTTCGATTTGTTCCCGGACACGCTCCAGGACATGTTATTTTTGTGAATCATGCCGAGAACATTGCCCTAGTAGGCGATTGTATTTTTCAAGGCAGTATCGGTCGTACCGATTTACCGGGAGGCAATCATGCGCAATTATTGCAAAAAATAAGGGAAGAAATATTTACACTTCCCGCCACTATGACCCTGTACAGCGGACATGGTCCCGCAACCACTGTGGAACATGAAATTCGCCACAACCCTTTCTTTAATCCCTAATACACATGCTTTCCGATCGCCTGGATTATATAGCCGCATTGTTTCAAGAAGCGGATATTTTGCATTGGTTTATATCTCCAGGTTCACGCAATGCACCCATTGTGGCCGCACTCCTTCGCAATGGCCATTTTCAATTACACAGTTTTCCCGATGAACGGGCTTGCGCATTTGCCGCTATGGGTCACGCACTCCTAGAACGACATCCAGCTGCCTTTCTATGCACCAGTGGTTCTGCCCTGGCCAATGCCTACCCAGCAGTACTTGAATCCTACTACCAACGCGTACCGCTATTAATCGTTTCGGCCGATAGGCCTGCCAACCGGATTGACCAATGGGATGGTCAAACCATCAGACAAGCGAATTTTTTTGGGACTTATGCCCGTGGTTCTTTCCAAATCGACGTGCGGCACGACCCCCAAAATGTTATTTCAAAAGGTCTTTACGATTGTATTCGAGCGGCTATCACTAAAATACCAGGACCCGCACACATAAATTTAGCCCTTTCGGAACCTATATACGAAGGCGTTCACCAACTTCCCGAAAAAACCATAGAGGTACCCGCCTTTACGTATGTGGCTCCCCCTTTTGAACCCGTTTTTACCGAATCGTTAAAGCCCTATATCCAAGGCAAAAAAGTGGCGCTGTTAATTGGCCAACACACCCAAAGCCCACTACTTAATAGTGTCTTGAATACCTTACAAGACCACCTGCCCCTATTTGCAGACGTGACCAGCTTGCAGTTAACCGTTGGATTTGATGCTTGGGATTGGAATATTTACGGGCGCGACATTCCCGATGAATTAGCTCCTGACTTAATCATTACAATGGGCATGGGTCTAATTTCAAAACCTATGAAAGAAGCCCTTACCCGTTGGAAACCCAAACACCTGCATATCGGACTCCATGCCGAAATTGGCGACCCTTTTCAAACAGAACCCCAAGCGTGGATTTGTCACGAAGCCGACTTTGCAGGAGCCTTATACGAATTATATACCAACGAAGAGAGTACCCATACGTCCAAATTATACAAAGAACAATGGCAAACGTTCTTAGAGGCTCAACCGCTTAAAGTCTCCCAACTCGACCCACCTTTCGCCGAGGAAGCGACCTTTGTAGCGGCTGTTTTTTCCCATTTAAATGAGGACTGTCATCTGCATTTGGGCAATTCTATGTCGGTTCGATATGGCAGCTGGGCCGGAAAAACACGGGCCCACGTATTCAGCAATCGAGGCGTTAGCGGCATTGATGGGTGCTTGAGTACTGCCATTGGCGATGCCCTTGCCAACCCG
>JBIKIM010000312.1:0-2744 GCA_044361605.1 Bacteroidia bacterium
TGGAGGTAATAACGGACAAATCGGGTTCAATTACATTGGTACTATCGAGCCGACCTCCGAGTCCAACCTCGATCACCGCAACGTCTATTTTCTCTGATTTGAAATAGTCGAACGCCATAGCAACGGTTAGTTCGAAGAAGGAGGGTGCTATATCGTTGATGATACCTTTTGTTTTTGCAACAAATTCAATGACATTTTTTTGCGGTATTTGAATGCCATCGATGCGAATACGTTCGGTAAAGTCTAATAAATGGGGAGACGTATATAAGCCTGTTTTATAGCCCGATTGGGTTAAGGTAGCCGCAAGCATACTGGAGACAGATCCTTTGCCATTGGTGCCGGCTACATGAATGCATTTTAGGTCAAGCTGCGGATTCCCAATAAAATCTAGCAGTTTGACGGTATTGGTAAGGTCTTTTTTGTAAGCCGATTTTCCTTCGTTTTGATACATCGGCAGTCGACTGAATAGGTAGTCGAGGCATTCTTGATAATCCATTGGCAACTAAATTAGAGGCCCTTTTTGATATCAAGCGAGATGGTTCCGGTTTCGGGACATTTATCGCCGGTTCGCACAAAATTTGATTTCCCTAAAAAGTATTGCATTACGGCTTTTGCATTGGCAGATGAACCTGTATAGGTGCCTGAAGGTAAAATGCCTTTTATGCTAGGTCTGCCGTTGCAATCTACGCTAATGGATGCATCTATAATACCTACGCCATCGGCATCTACTCGTTTTACGTCAGAATTAATTTCGTGGCTAGAAAATCCTTTTGGTGTAAAAAATCCATTTCCTGTGTTTTTGGTTACGCGAGTTCCCCCGCTACCGTAAATACCGCCGTTATTATTAGTTCCTCCAAACCCAACAGTACCTTGTCCTCCTACTATCCCCCCTGGAGTTCCAGGTCCATTGGTTCCCGAACGTTTTCCGATGTTGATTCCTTTCAATCTTGAATTTACAGCGGGTGTGGTACTCGCTGGTGGATCGATAGGCGGTAGTGCAACTGTTTCTGTTGCATCTGTAGTATTGACCACCGCCCCTTGTCCGCCTGATGGGGTAGTTGGACTCGGTGTGCTAATGGCTTCGGAGTTATCACCTCCACCTTTAGCCGGTGGGAAGGCTGACGGTCCGCCGTCGGTTTGTTTTCCGTAAGACACTTCTTCGAGACCAAAATCGAGCATTAACTCGCCGTTTTTGGTTTGGAATGGGGGGTTGGGAACACGAATGTGCAACCAATACATTAAAAAAATAATAAGCGCGGTAATTAGAGTGCTTATCACGCCTGCTACCCATTTTTGCTTAGTTGTGGTAACTAATTGATTATCGATAACGTAGTTTCTCATACATTTAGCGTAAATCCCATCGGAACATACTTAAGTTCGCTCCGGGAATCATATCTATAGTAACGCTATAAGCGTGAACTTCTTCTTTAGTTTTAAACCGACCTAATACAATTTTATGGAAACTTGACTTTACGGGTTTAAAAACGGTGGCAGGTGTCCCTTTAAGGAACCATTGCTGACATTCTATTTCAGCGGCTTTAGTTGTAAGGTAGGAACCACCCACTAAAAAGTAGCTTCCCTCTTTATTAAGCAAATGTTCATGAAAATCACTAGAATTATGGAATGTAATTGCCTTAACATCGGAGTTGTCTGTAGACACTTTCTCTATCGTATGGGTGTTTTTTTCGATAGTGGCATTTGATTGGGACTCTGTTTGCGTTGGGGCGGGATTGTTCTGGGTTGGCTTATTCATTCGAATAAGTTTGCCGTTTATGTAAACAATATTCGTTTCTTTAAGGCCGTTTGATACTGAAACATTCTCAGTAGTTGTGTGACTGAGTGACGGCAAAGCAGGGGTAAGGTTGGCATATTGTTGTCGCTCTTGATAAGCCCCCATCCAAGTCATTAACGATATTGAAAGGGTAAGAGCAGAAACCGAAATAATGGCAAAACCTGCGGCAACCTTCCACCAGATGTTGGTATGAGATTGTAATTCACTTTGAGCTATGTGTTCCGATGAAACCGACATAACCTGAGCGTCTTCGGGTATTCCAAATGAATGCGGGGAAGAAAACGGGATTTCTAAGGTGTTGACTTCTTGCGGAATTGCGCCTGAGCTATTACGCGCTGCTTTTGGTATGCTAGAATTCCATTTTAGGGGTTGCAGACCAAAATTGGGTAGGTGCAGGTTGAATTGCTGACGGGGAACAAAAAATATTCCTTTGTGTTCGTTGTGAAAGAAATTCCCAAAAGGGAAAAAAGTAGCGTAACGTTTCTTATTCAGTTGTAATCGGATATCGGCAACGAAGGAATCAATTTGTGCTAGTGCATCTTTGTAACTTAACCCAGTCGAAACCGATAAAAGGTGCGCCAATTGACCGTCGTTATTTTGAAGCTGCGCATTAAATACCAATAAGGAGTGTGTTGGTTTTAATTCTTGTGTGTATCCGTTGACTGTAGGAGAGGATGCTTTTAACAAAAACCCACCTAAACTAGGTATGCACGCAAATTGATCGCGGAGCAATAATTCTTCAATAGCGCTATGTATCGCCGGATTTGGCATTTGTACAAATATACATCAAGTTTAGAACAATCCAAGGGTTATCCCGCCCATTATAGTCGCCCCCCAAACTTGATAACCGTTCCAGTAGCTGTACTGTGAATTAAGCAAGTTTGATCCTTGTATCCAAATACGACCTTTTCCGATAAAACGATAATCCACTCGGGCAAACAAATCGGCAAAT
>JBIKIM010000313.1:0-2737 GCA_044361605.1 Bacteroidia bacterium
AATGCTGCCACCCTGGGGCTGGATTTATACGCCAATTTTAGGCTTTTGTGTGGGTATTTTTGGCACGCTTGGCGACCTTTATGAAAGTTCCCTCAAAAGAAAAGCAGGGGTTAAAGACAGCGGCAAAATCATTCCCGGTCACGGCGGCGTGCTCGACCGCTACGACGCGTTCCTCTTCGCCATTGTCGTTATGTTTATTCTCGATAGAATTCACCCGCCAATTATTCAACTGTTAATCAACACATTCGGTTTCTATTAACGATTGCGACATTGCTTGCCATTGTCGTTATGTTTATTCTCGATAGATTTCACCCGCCAATTGTGCAATTTTCATTTCACGAAATAGGCGTTCACAATCAAAAGGAGTATTTTTGCCTCTATCATGAGTACCGACACCTCCTATATTCACAATGCCGATCCTTCGGCCATCGATCATTTGTACCAACAATACCAAACCGACAAAGAAAGTGTTGATTTCGGGTGGCGTAAATTTTTCGAAGGATTCGATTTAGGAAGCGAAAAATATGCCAGCGGTGGCGCCGTTAGCGAAGACGCCGTTAACGAAATAAAAGTCCTTAACTTGATCCACGACTACCGTCAACGAGGACATTTATTCAGCAAAACCAATCCCATACGCCAGCGACGGAACTATACCCCTACGCTGGATATTGAGAACTACGGACTGAGCGCCGAAACCCTACAAAAAACGTTTAATGCCGGAATAGAATTGGGAATAGGACCCGCAAAACTGTCTGACATTATTGCGAAACTACAAAAAACATACTGCAACAGCATCGGTTGTGAATTTAGTTACATCCGCGATCCCAAACGCCGCCAATGGCTCCAAGATCGCTTTGAAAAAACCGAAAACGTACCCCAATTAAGCGTTAACGAAAAACGCCACTTCTTAGAGAAAATTAATCAAGCCACTGTTTTTGAAAATTTCCTTCATAAAAAATTCATTGGTCAAAAACGTTTCTCCTTAGAAGGTTTAGAGGCACTAATTCCAGCCTTGGATGCCGTTATTCAATACGGTGCCGAATTGGATGTAGAAGAATTTGTAATTGGAATGGCGCACCGAGGTCGCTTGAATGTGCTCGCCAATATTTTCAATAAAACCTACAGCCAAATATTTTCCGAATTTGAAGGGAATGTTTTCCAAGGAGGTGATTTCGACGATTTCGAGGGCGACGTAAAATACCATCTGGGCTACAGTATCGATGTAGTTACCGCCACACAGAAAAAAGTACATCTGCGCTTAGCCGATAACCCATCACACTTAGAAGCAGTGAATCCCGTAGTTAAAGGATTGGTAAGAGCCAAACTTGACAACAAATATGAGGGCAACGTAGATAAAATTTGTCCGATATTGATTCACGGAGATGCCGCCATTGCCGGTCAAGGTATCATGTACGAAATCGTACAAATGAGCGGTTTAGATGCCTATTATGTAGGCGGTACCATGCACATCGTAACCAACAACCAAATTGGATTTACCACCAATTATTTGGATGCCCGTACCTCTACGTATTGCACCGATGTGGCCAAAGTGACCCTTTGCCCCGTATTGCACGTAAATGCCGACGATATTGAAGCCGTAGTACATGCCGTTAAATTGGCCATGGCCTACCGAAACGAATTCAATAGCGACGTATTTATTGACTTATTAGGATACCGCAAATATGGCCACAACGAAGGCGATGAGCCTCGTTTCACCCAACCTGATTTATACAAACTCATCGATAAACACCCCAATCCTCGGGAAGTTTATAAAGATTTGTTAATGTCTAGAGGCGAAATTGATGCCGCTATTGCTACAGAAATGGAAGCGAAATTCAAAGACATGCTTCAAGAGAAATTGGAAGAAGCCAAAGGCAGTTTTGCTCCAAAACCCTCTAGTGTTCCCAATACTTGGGAAGGATACGAACATGCCAACACGAAAACCATCCAAGAAAAAGCCCACACCGGCGTTGACGCAAAAGCACTCAAAACCATCGGCGAAAAAATAAGTCATATACCCTCCGAAAAGGCCCCCATTAAGAAAGTTCAAAACCTGTTCAACGACCGTGCTAATATGATCGAAACCGGTCAAATTGATTGGGCAATGGGTGAATTATTGGCTTATGGAACCTTATTAGAAGAAGGCCATAACGTTCGCTTAGTAGGACAAGATGTGGAACGTGGAACCTTTTCACACCGACATGCGGTGGTGAAAAGCGAAGACGGAAAGCAAGAATATGTTCCCCTGAACACCTTGTCTGAAAATCAAGGAAAATTCCATATTTACAATTCCTTACTGAGTGAATATGCCGCCTTAGGATTTGAATACGGTTACAGTACCACCACCCCCAAAGATTTAACCCTTTGGGAAGCCCAATTTGGAGACTTTTCCAATGGTGCCCAAATTATAATCGATCAGTTTATCGCTTCGGCAGAAGCCAAATGGAGCAAATTCAGCGGTTTGACCTTATTATTACCACACGGTTCTGAAGGCCAAGGTCCCGAACACAGTTCGGCCCGTCCGGAGCGTTTTTTACAATTGTGTGCAGGCTCCAATATGCAAGTTCTCAATTGTACCACACCGGCCAATTTGTTTCATGCATTACGCAGACAACTCAAGCGTAATTTCTCGATGCCATTGGTAGTTATGACTCCTAAAAGTCTGTTGCGACACCCAAAATGTGTTAGTACGCTTAACGAACTTAGCGAGGGTAGTTTTCAAGAGCTTATTTTAGAC
>JBIKIM010000314.1:0-2736 GCA_044361605.1 Bacteroidia bacterium
TTGCAATTGGCCGAGAAGCCATGCAAATGTTTGGAAAGGAAAATGAAGGCATCAGAACAATCCGCCCACTTAAAGATGGCGTGATTGCCGATTTTCAAGCGGCGGAGCACATGATTCGCGGAATGATAAAAATGATGAACCAACGTCAACAATGGATCAGTCCGCAGTTGAAAATGGTTATTTGCATCCCATCGGGCATCACGGAAGTCGAAAAACGCGCAGTTAAAGACAGTGCGGAACGCTCCGGCGCTAAGGAAGTATACCTTATTCACGAACCAATGGCCGCAGCAGTCGGAATCGGCATTGATGTTACTCAGCCTCAGGGAAATATGATTATCGACATAGGCGGTGGCACGACAGAAATTGCGATCATCGCGTTGGGTGGTATTGTTTGTGACGAGTCTATTCGCGTTGCGGGTGACGAGTTCAACTTAGATATTGTGGATTACATGCGTCGCGAACACAACCTATTGATTGGTGAACGTACGGCAGAAAAAATAAAAATATCCATTGGTAGTGCCTTGCAAGAGTTAGAAAATCCGCCAGAAGATTATGCCGTTCACGGTCGTGATTTAATGACGGGCATCCCCAAAAGCATTCATGTGAGTTATCATGAAATTGCCCGCTGTTTGGACAAAAGCATCATGAAAGTAGAAGAAGCCATTCTTCGGGCTCTTGAACAATCTCCACCAGAACTTAGCGCCGATATCCTTACCAATGGAATTTGGCTCACCGGCGGAGGTGCCCTGCTTAGAGGATTAGACAAGCGAATCGCTGCCAAAACAAAGTTGCGCGTAAATATTGCGGAAGATCCGTTGCGTGCCGTTGTTCGGGGTACCGGTACCGCCTTGAAAAACATTGGGAAGTTCAAATTCTTAATGACTGCATAAGCGTTGGGTTAAATGTGGGTTATCATTCGGTGGATTCGGACCAATGCCTATCCCTTATTGGCTCTCTTATTATTCTCCTTTTCCTTTAATTTGGTGCTTAGATACCAACTTTACCAACACTCGTATTACTTCAATAACAGCGTAGCGTTTTTCAGGGGAGTAGATCAAACCCGTACGAATTTTACGATATACCTGGGCTTGAGAAAAGAGAACGAATATCTCAAAAATGAAAATGCCCAATTACGCCAACAGCTAAACCAAAAACATCCGGAACGCTATCAGTCGTATGACACCGTATTCAGAGATACTTCTTTACCCCAATCACAACAACCTACCTACACATATTTGCCCGCCGAGGTTGTTAGAAATACAACCAATAAACGCGATAACTACTTTTATATCAATCAAGGCACGAATCACGGTATCGAAACTGGAATGGCTGTATTGAGTCCCAAAGGTGTTGCGGGGGTTGTTGTCACCACCTCTGGCAATTTTTCTAGGGTTATGTCTGTGCTTCACTCTGATTTTGAACTAACCCCTTTCATACCTGATTTAAACTTACGACAAGGAGTTGTAAAATGGGAAGGCACCGACGCCCGATTTGGTTATCTCAAAGAGGTCAATCGGACCGAAGATGTTAAAAAAGGACAATGGGTACTTAGCAGTAATTATTCGTCGATCTTCCCCCCTAGCATCCCTGTTGGGCGGGTTGTGGCTACAAGCAAGCCCTTACAACAACAATACCAACAAATTAAAATTGCGTTTGCCACAGATTTTCATAGATTGCACTATGTATACTGCGTAAAAAACCACGTAAAAGCGGAAATTGACGCCCTCAACACGACTACTCAACCTTGATACAAACCTTAAAAATAGCGCTCATTGCATTGACGATTGCCTTTTTGCAAGCCTTTATACTGCAACAAGTCGACATGGGATTTTGGTTACATCCAATGCCCTATTTGATGCTTTTTTTCATTATCCCAATAAATTTTGATCGTTTTGGTTATTTAATATTGGGCTTTGTATTCGGTACTTTTATTGATTTACTATCGGGTTCTTTCGGCACCCATGCGGCGAGCTGTGTGGCGATGGTCTTTTTCAAGCATTATATTGAACGTCGATTCGTTGATTTTGAATCGTTACAACTTCAGGGTGAGTCTTATCTGAGTCTACAGAGCCGAGGCTGGGTCACCTTTTTCTATTATGCTATTAGCTTAATCGGTATTCACCATTTGATTTTTTTTAGTTTGGACTTCTTCAGCTTTTCGCAAATTGGCGACATTCTTTTGAGTACCCTTATTTCTAGTATTGGAACCTTCTTACTCGTTCTTCTCTACAAAAATGTGTTCAATAAGTAATGCAGGACCTTTATAAAAATAGATCCCGCGTGTTCATTGGGGTTTTTATCTTGTTTTATGTCGTTTATATCATTCGCGTAGGCACAATTCAGCTTAATGGCAATGCCTACGAAAACAAAGCAATCAATAATGCTCTTAATAAAATTACCCTATACCCTTCTAGATCGGTAATTTACGATAGAAACAATAAAATCATAATAAAGAACTTCGTGATGTACGATTTATTTGCGTTTCCCAAGCAATTGGATACGCTTAACAAATCATTCATTTGCGAAGTACTAAACATAGACACGGCGTTATATGAGAAACTACTAACAGAAACCTGGCTCAAGTCCCGCAAACGGCGTAAAAACAACGCGTACGACCGGTCGGCACTGTTCTATTCCAATCTTTCCGAAGCGCAATACACCGTTTTACGTGAAAATCTATACCGATTAAGGGGGTTTTACGTAGAACCACGAACCGACAGGGCGTATAATGTAACC
>JBIKIM010000315.1:0-2732 GCA_044361605.1 Bacteroidia bacterium
TCCTGCGTTTTTTAAGCATTAACGCGGCATTCTACGCCTCGTTCCCGGCCAACCAAGCCCCGAACTGGGATCCCTTTTGGGTTATAAACAGCACGTTAACGGCACTTTCCCGCAACCCTAGTTTTTTCTGCGCAAGCTCTGATTTGAGTCCGCGGGCATCCCTTACTTTTACCGAGGCTTCGACCACCGAATCGCGCTGCAATCCTCGCTTTATGTCGTTCAAAGAACCCTCGTAATAGCGTATAACTGCCTTACACCGACCCCATTGAAATGGCAGCATTACGGCCGATGTGAATAGGGTTTCGGACTGATTTTGCGCCGTCATAAAAGGCAATCCGCTAAATAAACCATTCAAGTTTAAATTATTGAGTCCCCCATTGGGTTCGAAAATATAGGCTTGTGAGTCGTTTTGTATTTCGGGGGAAACCGTCTCGGCAAAGGTGCTCAAAACCGCAGCAGAGAATTCCGTTACGGCGCCCGAGGAATCGAGATATATCGATCGGGTTTCGGTAATGGCTTCTTCGTTTACGCTGATGTGTAAAAGCAATTCTTTGACTTCCCCTTGATAAAAAATACTGGTAAATTGAATTTTCCCAGGCAATGCCTTTCGCAATACGCGGAAATCGGTCATCGGACTCATTTTAACGATCCATTGTGAATAGCTGGTTCCGAATGCGTCAATGAGTGCACCGATACTGGGCTGGAATTGTTCCCAATATCCGCCTAAGCGCTCTAAATCCTGCCGGCGGTCGGGATCCACATACACCCAAGCTTGGGTTTGTTTTTGCTGCATCGATAACAAACTTAATGCGTCCATATCCAATCGTTCATACGAACACTGCAGGCGTGCTTGGTTGTATCGAACTAAGGCGTTCAGATCCGATTGGATATCGCAACTTATTACGTGGGTGCCGTTTTTTGACCAAGCCCATTCGTCAACGCCCAATCCACCCGTGATGCTCAATAAGGTTTCGACAGGAAACGCTTGGGCTTTCCAAAGGGCTACGGCTTCGGAGCTGCATTGCTCAAATGCCCGTTGCCAAAACAAGCAACCCGCGCGCGCATGTTGCGGTAATTTTTGAACGGATTTGACTCTTAATTTGTATTGCTCAAGCGCCAAGGGCGCGAATTCACCGAATTTTTTCTGAATTTGACCGATAGTGGGCGTTACAATAGGGGATTCTGATAAATTAATTTCCGATAGGACATCCGAAATGCCTTCAAAAGCGTTTATTTTGTATACCAAATCAGAAATCATGAAGAACGCAAAATTAATCGCTATCATCGGAATCGCTACATTAATGTTCGCATCATGCGGCATGCGTAAGAAAGACCGTTGCCCTAGCATGGGTGAAAAGACCGTTTTCGTTAAGTAAAGCGCACGTGCGAATGAAAGGCTGGAACGATTTAAATACCCTAGAGCAATTCCAGGAATTATTGGAGCGTTCCTCCCAACAAACGATTGTCGTTTTCAAACATTCCACCCGCTGCAGTATCAGTACTATGGCGCAGCGCCGTTTGTTAGACCTTAATACGTCTCAACATCCACAAACGGCGTTTTATTACCTCGATCTTATCGCGTATCGGCCCGTTTCCAATCAAATATCGGAATCCCTAAGCGAAGAGCACAAGTCCCCACAAATATTGGTCATCAAAGATAAATCCTGTGTATATGAAGCATCGCACATGGAAATCAGCCAACGGGAGTTGCTCGAATTTATATAAATCGCCAATCTTATTTTATTTTTCTTTTGTGAATATCGCGTATTTTGCGGTGTGAAGGATATGTACTCTGTAGGCCATACGATACAGCTGTCATTTTTAGTGACAGAGGCCGACCTAGCGGCCTTCAACGGCGCGCAAGTGCACCCGTTTTATGCCACCTTTGCCTTAGGTCGGGATGTGGAATGGACGTGCCGGCAGTTTGTACTGAATATGAAGGACGACGATGAGGAAGGGATCGGAAGTTTTTTAAACATCCGACATAAATCGCCCGCATTTCTTGGGGAAACCGTACACATTACGGCTACTATTTCGGAGTTAGAAGGAAATCGTATCGATTGTCGCTTTCGGGTGGAAGTCGCCGAACGGCTCATCGCCGAAGGGGAGCAAGGACAGCGGATTTTGAAAAAGTCGAAACTGTCACTGCTCATCGATTCGCTTCGGCCCTCCGTGTAATAAGCCTAACAATTCTTGCAAGAAAGCCGTATTTTTGCGCCCCCGTGAATAAAAAGTCTTCCCCAAAAAAAATAGAAATTGTAAACCGCAAAGCGCGTTTTAATTTCCATGTGGAAGAATCTTTTACTGCTGGAATGCTTCTTTTGGGCTCTGAGGTAAAATCAATTCGCAACAATTCAGTGAATATGGGCGATGGGTACTGCCAATTAAACGACGGTGAATTGTTTCTGAAAAATATTCATATTTCCGAATGGAATCAGCAAGGGTTTGGGGTTCATGAACCCATGCGGGAGCGCAAGTTGTTGCTGAATAAACGGGAATTACTGCGCATCGAAGCGAAGATAAAATCCAAAGGATATACCGTATTTCCCATTCGCTTGTTTGAAGGCGATCGCGGTATTTTTAAAATGGAAATTGGATTGGGTCAAGGAAAGAAGACCTTTGATAAGCGCGACGATCTAAAAGAAAAAGACATAAAACGCGATCTTGATCGCGGTCGTTTCTAATCGTTTCCGTACGTTTTAATTGGGTGAATTCGACGGAATTAATTCTGT
>JBIKIM010000317.1:0-2722 GCA_044361605.1 Bacteroidia bacterium
GATGTTTATTTTGGATATTAGACAAAAAATTGGTTTTAACAGTTAATATTTAATGAATAGGTACACGAACCACCAGGCGTTGGTACCAAGCAGAAGCTAAAGGGATACCAACTTGTTGGGACTATACAACTGCAATTTAGTAAAATATCTTGACGAAATACAATTATCCCATAGGTTTCTTGAATGTTAAATAACATGGTTTTTATTATTAGTGAACTACAAACCTAAGCCTAGTCTTTTTTGTAGACGTGATAGAAATCTATCAATAATTTCTAAAAAACAAATCGTATTTTTGCGGTTTTTTGATTTAAACAAACTAAATATTGCCAAGTTCAATAGTTAAGGTTTAATAAATATGCCGGTTTAGGATTGAGTCTGTCGAAATCAAAGCTACCGCACTGAGAATTTAAATGATATAAAATATGGAATTGTAATAGTTTGTGAAACAATTTTTATTTCTCTGTCTCCTTATTAATTCCTTTTTTTCGATTTGCTGTTTTCAATTTTCTCTAATAACTCTACTTTAACCAATTCAAAAGCGGTTATCTGATTGTATTTTTCTGTTGGACGTATCAGTGCTGTTATGTCGCCTGCAAATTCATCGTCTTGAATTTTGGCCTCAATATTTTGCAGATAAACTTTTTGAGTGGGAGGTTCATCAACCACAAAATCCATATATTCATGATAGCAATGCAGCAAGGCGTCCTTGTTGATATCAGGTTTGTGTATTAGAGCTTTGTACATATCGTATAAATCACGTCCCTTTCTTCTTTGGTATAATGCCCTCAGCTTAGTGCCTAACAATTCTTCCAACGTAAAAGTGGTGATGTTACAAGATCCATTGAACCAAGATGAGTTAACTTGAAAGGGAAACTGCTGATAGCCCATTACACTGAAATGCTCCCGACAATTGGTTTCTATCTTAAGGCGTAGTTTTTGCGCCGGAGGGAACTCCGATTCAAAACGATAATGAAGCGTAAAATTATTTTCTTTTTGCTTACGCACTGGATCACCCAAAAAAGCTAATCTTACTCTTAATCGATCTATCAAAGGGCCAAAAGGCTCGGCTGTGATTTGCACTAAATCAATATCTTCAGAATAGCGTGGTTGAGGACTTAAATACAATTTATGTAAAGCAGTTCCGCCCCTAAATGCAAGACTTTTAGCCAAGAAATCATCTGAAAAAATCTCTATCAAAGCACGGCAGATTATCAGGTCTTGTTCCACCTGTTCATTGGTTTGCCAAGGCACTTGGTTCGCCCATTCTGTTATGTATGCTTGTGGTATCATTCGTCAATTTCTATTTCTGTATTTACAATTACCTTCCATTTTTCATCTGATGCAAATCCTTTTGCGGGGGCTGAGGCTTTCAGCGGAATCCGAAACAAAGGAGATTTATTCTTTTGCAAAGCATGGTATAGGGCATTGGCCAGTGGCTGGTTGTCAAACACCTTATCGAGCAGATAGCCGAGGCGTTGCAAAGCGGTTACAGGAACATGCTCTAGTAGATTATTGTCGAAAGCATCGGGTTGAATACATTCGGTTAATTCAGCCAAAACAGTAACAACTCTATTTATACCGCCTACCCGTTTTGCAAATTGTATGAGGTCGGTGGCTGTTAGAGCAGGATTGGATATTTTTAAATATCCTGCCTCTGTTTTTCGATTGTTCAGCAACATTTCCGGTATTGCTTTTTTACTGATGAGGTTTATTTTCAGACCTTTCTTCTGCATTGGTCGCATCACTGGAAAGTTGGTAATCACGAAAAACTCTTGTGGCTGCTGATGTGATGCTCCATGATAAGCGGCTGCATTTAATAATGCCAGGTAATAAGGGCGATTTAATTCCTTCATAAAGGCATCTAAAAACAATGAGGGAGGTAGAATACCTCTTGACCTGTATTGTGGTGGGATAATTAGATAGTAACCTTTGTGAATAGAAATAATAATTTCTTTATCAACCAGGCGTTTCAATGCAAACTTATTTGCAGTATAACTCTGTTCTGGGAAACTGGCATGAAGCTGATGCAATGCAAAAGCATACTTGCCGTGAGCTAAAAGGTGGTTTATCCAATCATTTACGTTTTTATATTGTCTTGAATCTTCCAAGTGGGTGAAATTTTGCGAAAGGTAGTAAAAAAAGCTACCTTTTGCAAAAAATCTCTTTTTGAATTTAGAAATACAATGAACGTAAGGCTGTTTAAATGACCCACCTACCGCACCACCGTAATAACCCCATTGATCATTTTGGGATCTTTTTCTGGGCCGTCAAGGTAGAGGTTGTACAAGACAAAATACGATCCGCTCGGACATTCCGGACCGGTATTCATGACCCGACCGTTCCAGTACAAATCCGGATCGTTCGTCCACGCTTTTTCTGTTTGATACACCTTGGCGCCCCAACGGTTAAAAATCATTAAACTGTATTGTAAATCGCGGCCGTTCGACTTTACCACAAAGCGGTCGTTGAAGCCGTCGTCGTTGGGACTGAAACTGTTATACAATTCGAACTTTACAAACGACGCAGGAATTACCACGCACGAAGAATCCACACAGCCCAAACTGTCGGTTACCGATAAACAAACCCGGTAGGTTTTTTCGATATCATTGAATTGGTATCGGATCGTGTTGCGGGTCGAATCGTAAAAGGCATCCTCAAAATCCCAAAGGAATTTAATGGCATCAGACGATAGATTTTGCACCGTAAACAGGGGCAACTGACT
>JBIKIM010000316.1:0-2722 GCA_044361605.1 Bacteroidia bacterium
ACTCTACCCGATCGTCTTCCAACGGTAAACTATCCAACTCCGCCTGACTCAATAACAACTTGCGTATGATTAATTGCTCTAAAACATAACAATACATCTGCTGTGTGTCGGGCAACGCTTGACCCCTAGCCAATTGGACCTTCTCCGTTTCAAAATCGCTATACAGGATTATCTGCTCTCCAACCACGGCCACGATACCATCGGCATATTGAGGAGGCAAAGCCACCCCTGACATTTGTGGTTGTGCTAAGAGCTTCCCAAAAGAGAAAATTGCAATTAGTACAACTAATTGCAACCTCATTTTTTGCATTTTATTTAACATTCAATTTGGCTTTAAACGCATCAACAGACTCCGTATTGATGTTTACTGGATAGCGCGACTCTAAGTCTGATATCCAACGTTGCTCCAATATTTCTTGGTATTTAGACGCCACTGGACCGCGTGTTTCTTCCAAAACCTTAGGACCCTTAGGCAAATAATCGTATACCTGAATCACCACAAAATCAGCACCTACTTGACCCAATTTGTAAATTTTATTCTTTTTGCCCTTATACTTTTCGTCCGCGAATAGCATTTTCAAAGGGTCTTTTTGGGGAAACAAAAACGTATCACTTAATTGGTACTTTCCAAAACGATAGCTGTAATCCAACTGGCTCTTAGCGGTATGTACTTTACGAATGGAATCTAAAGAGAGGCCCTTCTTCACTTGTTTCGCCACTTGATTCATCATTTTTTTATCCGAACAAAAGAAAAAGGCGGCATGAAAACGATTGTCCCACTGATAATCACTAATGTTAGCATTAAAATAAGCAGCCAAACCTACTGAATCCTTATTGGCCTTATCCCATACCATTTCTTGCATGCGGTTGAACATTAAGATACCCTCACGGTATTCTTTATAAATATAACGGAACTCGGGCGACTTTTCCTCCAAGTGTTCGTTTTGATAAGCTACACAGGCTTCCTGAACCCAAGCATTATAAATCTCGCGCACATAATCGTTAACAGACCCTTCAATTTTACGATTTTGACCAGCCAAACGGCCTGTAAATTGTTCTACCGTATAGGCCTGATTCGCAATATGAAACAAAGCCACATCGAAAAATTGCACGTTTATCTTTTTGCCATTTTCATTTAACGTCAACTCTTCAGGAAGACTTAATGGATCAAACTTACCCTTTATAAAGCTCGAATCCCTTTCCAACATTTTGATTAGGGTTTCTAAAATAACGGAGCTTTCAACAAAACGGTCTTCACGCTTAATCTTCACCACCAAGGAATCAATCCCAATTTGGGAACGTTGATTTTGCTGTACTTTGGTTCTCAAGCTCACTTTCATTTCATCGAAAGACTTCAAAGGCTTTTTCTCTACCAACTGCAATAAGTGCCAACCGAAATTCGTGCGGAACGGCTCGGTTACTTCATTGGCTTGGGTTAATCGAAATGCCTTTTCTGCCCATATTTGTCGTTCAATATCCCCTACAAACTGCGTAACTGTAAGGGCATTCATAGTGCCACCAGAATACTTAGAACTAAAGTCTTCGCTGTGTTTTTTGGCCATTTCTTCAAACGACTCACCCGCTTTAATTTTCGCATAAATTTCGTTGGCCATCTTTTCCGCTTCCTCTGGAGATTGTGCCGCATTATTGCCCGTTCTGATTAGAATATGGCGTGCCTTAACTTCCCCCAAATTAGCGCGTTTGGCATTCACACGCAAAATGTGAAATCCAAAATCGGTACGAAACACATCTGAAATGCCTCCAACAGGGGTTTCATAAGCGGCATTTTCAAATTCGTAAACTACTTGTAAAGCAGTTAAATATCCCAAAGCCCCACCCGTTGATTTCGATCCGGGATCCTCAGAATCGCTCGAAGCCAAGTCGCTAAAATTCTTTTCCGAAGGATCGCGTTGCAATGCCTTTTTAATTTCAGTCATGCGCTTTTCAATTGCACTTACCTTGGTGGGATCGGCCGAACGGTCACAACGTATTAAAATGTGAGAAACATTTACTTCTGAAAGCAAGCGATCGTAAGCTTCTTTTATAAGTTTATCCGTTACGCTTCTGTCGTACAAATAGTTCCGCGCCAACTGCTCGCGGTACATCGATAACTCCCGTTTATACGCCTCAGAAGTGTCTTTACCTGCATCAAACGCATCTTGGATTTTCAATTTAAAACGCACATAAAGACGCAAATACGTATCTATATCTTCGGCGGAAACCGCCTTTTCCTTTAAATTTAAGTTTTTCAAAAACTGACGTTCGAATTCATCTAACGTCACTTCCTGTTTGCCAGCAACCGTAAAAATCACACTATTGGCATCGCCCTTCATGGGTAAAGGAGGGTTCGTAGACGGATTCGATTGTGACCACGCATTCAGGGCAAAAACCACCGATAAAAGGCTAACAACTGTATGTTTCATAATTCGTAAATCGTGTATGTAGGCAAAAATAAGGATTTATAGGGAAGTTAGGAATTCGCTTGGATGGCTAGATAAAGAACATCTTTAAGCTCGGTGAGGCCTTGTTGCGCTACAGCACTGAAAAAATGCAGATTAATATCCTTCATTTCGCGAATAATGTCTTGCTTGAGCTCTTCATCGAGCATCTCACTCTTACTAATAGCCACAATCTTGTCCTTCATCACCAATTCCTTACTAAACGCTTCCAATTCGTGCATTAGTGTTTGGTATTCGGCGTAATGGTCTGGACTGTCTGCAGG
>JBIKIM010000318.1:0-2688 GCA_044361605.1 Bacteroidia bacterium
GGAATTGAGTGCACACGAGCGTTCGTCGGTTTCGATGCTTCGGGGGGAAATCGCCTCACGGTTTGCCCAAGACATAGCGAAATTAGGTCAACTCACGGTGGTAACAAATGCGCGTCATTCGATGGCATTGGCCTTATGTTCGGAGGAGTTGCAGATGATTATTGAAGGAATTGAATCGGGTCTGAGCGGCGATTTGATGTCGTTCCATTTAAGAACGGGTATCCGGGCGTTATCGGGTATAACGGGTGAGATTGATAATGAAGAAGTGTTAGGGGAGATTTTTAGTAGTTTCTGTATCGGCAAGTAACATATTTCCCCCACCTCAATCCATCCAAAACATATCTACACGAGGAATGTTTTTAACTCTTCCTACCGCAAAAGGATTGAATTTGCGTTTCGTATATACATACCAAGCGCCTCCGGAAATGGCAATCTCTTTATCAGCGGAATTCCACAAGAGACCATCCCCATAGTGCGTGCCGGGATTACTCGCATAAGGAAATCCAGCCGAGTTAGAGTCTTTCGTGCTTTGCTTTAAACCCTTCTCCATCTCTAATAGATATTGGTCTCTTTCACCTGGCCTGTTGGCGAAGTGAAACGCCAGTGTCATTTGACCCGTGCCTTCGAACCAAACCGCATCGCGGTCTTCGTCGAAACAATATCCTCTTATTTCTTTACCCGTGACGGTAGATTTCTGTGTGGCAAGGTGGCGATTTGCCGTGGTTAATGCTGAAGTTGGATAGTTTTCAAATATCAAATAGCTCCAAGGATGTAAATCCAACGCATATAAATACGGTGGATTTTCGGGCCAAGCCACTAAGTTTTTGTCGTTCTTATCCCAGCGATTTTTCTTTAAGAATAGCAGCAATTTTTTATGAAAATCGCCATAGCCTTCCACGGCATTAAAGGCATCGATCATACCCTCGGTAACTTTGTAATTCAAAAGTTTACCATTGGCGTCATAACCTGCAAACAGACCGCCATCGGTGTCTTGTAGACTGATAAGCCAATTGCGGATGTGCTTGGATAAATTGTCATACTGTGTTTTTCCGGTGCGCGCCTTGTAGTTATTTAAGGCAATCAAAAGCCAGGCATTATCTCCCATCCATCGATGTCGATTCGGAACCCCCTCACTGCTTCTTATTTGGGAAAATCCGCCTATGCCGGCATTCAGTTCAGAATCAATGCGGGCATTGAAGAAATCGAAGATTTTTTCCGCGTTTTCATAGTCGTTTTCTAACATGAAAACCATTGCCCCAAGCGCATTGTCGTATAATGACGCCCCGGTTGAATTTTCAACGCTTTCTAATAATCCGTTCGGAAGTTGTTGCTGATAGAACCAATTGGTGACCTGGGTTTCTACAATTCCGATGGTGTCGTTAGGGGTATAGACAGGTTGGGATGGGTCTTTACCGCAGGCAGAGAGGAATATGATTATGATGAGGAGCTGCTTCATTAATCTATAGCCTCCAATATTCAATAACAAAACTGGAATGAGGGTTCAACCTTAAATCTTGATGATATAATTCATCACTATTCCGGGATTCAAAGGTGAAAATGCCGCACCGCTGCCGGTATTACCCACCGTGCCCGAAGCGGTAACTGTATGAGAGTGGCTATTAGAAGAAGTGGCAATATTGCTCGCGCTGGTGCTGTGGGTATTGCTACTGGTTCGGAAGTAAAAGCTGTTGTCATTATCTGAATTAGCGCTTAAGCCAAATCGTTGGTTTGCGCCAACGCCTCCGCTGAGACTTTCAGCGAAATAGGCATCTTGATAGTCGTGGGTATGTGAATTGGAAGAGGTTGTGCTTTGGTCGCCTGTGAACGTGTGGTTATGAGTTGGCAAATTAGGGGTAGTAAGCGTAATGCTTTGTGCTCCGCAGGTTGCTCCAAGGGTATTATTAGCGCTAACGCCCCCCGTGGTGGTTAAACGATTGGCCGATGTGCCGCCCATATTGTCAACACCAAAAATAGTTCGACCGCGTAAATCGGGCAGGTTGAACGTAGTGGAGCCGTTACCGCTTCCGTAAGTGCTTCCAATAGCTGTAAAAAGGTTGGCATACGTAGTGCGGTTAATCGCCGATCCATCGCATAACAACCATCCTGTTGGCGCGGAACTTCCGGCAAAAGACATTACCGTTCCGGTGGGAACGCTGCTATTCGAGGTATTGGGCAAGTCTATCCAGGAACTTCCATTATAGTAGTAAAATCCTGAAGACCCATCCGTTTGATAAACCAAAAGTCCCGTTGCCGGATTCGAAATGCCCGCTCTCTGTGTCGCCGTCAATCGGGGTGTTAAAAGTCCCTTCGAATCGCTATTAATGTCTAACTGGGCGCTAGAATGCGGACTGGTCGTACCAATTCCGACCTGTGCCGATACTGGGGATATGACACAAAGCAACGCAATCCGAATAACTATTGAAAATCGCATAATACTTATAAGTTTTACGTATACAAATCTAATCAATCTCATTAACAATCAAACTGCCCAAAATAGATCCTGTAGCGGAATGTTTTTGCCTATTTTAAAACAAATCGCCGAAATCGAAACCCTTCTCCAACCGTTCTTTGCCCAATTTTTGGTGCTCCGCCAACGCCCATAACACAAATTCCTTCAAAAATAGGCGGTCTTCAGGTGCGCAATCGGGTTGGTATTGTTCAATAATTCCCTCTAAAGATGGAATAGAA
>JBIKIM010000015.1:0-9590 GCA_044361605.1 Bacteroidia bacterium
AAATGGATTTACCCAAAAAGGTCGTGTTGGCGGACAAACCATATTTGTGCGCACTGGAGAATATGATGACGGTACCTTAGGGGAAATATTCATCGATATGCATAAAGAGGGAGCGAGTTTCCGTTCCTTAATGAACTGTTTCTCTATCGCAGTATCGGTAGGTTTGCAGTACGGTGTGCCTTTGGAAGAGTTTGTCGATAAATTTGCGTTCACGCGTTTCGAACCAAGCGGTATGGTAGAAGGCCATCCGAATGTTAAAAACGCTACGTCCATTGTAGATTACATTTTCCGTTTATTGGGATTTGAATACCTACATCGCGATGATTTGGTTCAAATCAAGCCAGCAGATTTGCCAGGTCAGGCTCCTCGCGTAGAAGCGCCTGTAATAAGCGAGTTCAAACCCGTGTTTGATCCCGTGGTTGCGGTGAGTTTGGACGAACAGCGTGTTAAAAAAGCGGAAGCTGCCGGTGTTAGAGACATGCAAGACCATCTAAGAGATGTGCAAAGCGATGCACCTGCGTGTAACGTTTGTGGTCACATTACTGTGCGCAGCGGAACGTGTTACAAATGCTTGAACTGTGGTAACAGTTTGGGATGTAGCTAAATCACAACTAAATATTAAATGTAACGGCCACCGATATTCGGTGGCCGTTTTGTTTAGCCTACAATAAGGTGGGAAATGGGCGTGAAATAGAGCGGGGAGTTTGGGTATCGGTTGTGCGCATTAGGTGTTGAGAAAGGCTTGAATTTGTTTAAGAAAAGAGGAACTTTTCAAGTAATTTCGCAGGTATATTATGGCTTTTGAAAAGGTTACCCGCGAGGAAAATTACAGTGAATGGTACAATCAGTTGGTTTACAAAGCAGATTTAGCCGAACATAGCGCCGTAAAAGGATGTATGGTAATAAAGCCACACGGCTATGCGATTTGGGAAAATATGCAACGCGTATTGGACCAAATGTTCAAGGATACAGGTCATTCTAATGCCTATTTCCCCCTTTTTGTTCCCAAAAGCTTGTTCGAAAAAGAAGAAAAGAATGCGGAAGGATTTGCGAAAGAGTGCGCGGTGGTTACCCACTATCGATTAAAGGCAGATCCCGATAAGCCCGGCTCTTTGATGGCGGATCCGGATTCAAAGTTGACAGAAGAATTAATTGTAAGGCCTACTTCGGAGGCCATTATTTGGAGTACCTATAAGAATTGGATACAGAGTTACCGCGATTTGCCGATTTTAATTAATCAATGGGCGAATGTGGTTCGCTGGGAAATGCGCACCCGTTTGTTTTTAAGAACGGCGGAATTTTTGTGGCAGGAAGGCCATACGGCACATGCGACTAAAGAAGAAGCGCTAGAGGAAGCGACTCGTATGCTCGATGTGTACGCCACATTTTCAGAAACGTATATGGCCATACCCGTGATTAAGGGTGTTAAGACAGAAAATGAACGATTTGCAGGAGCGGTAGAAACCTATTGCATTGAAGGCATGATGCAAGATGGAAAAGCCCTACAGATGGGAACCAGTCATTTCTTAGGTCAGAACTTTGCCAAAGCATTTGATGTAACCTTTCAGAATAAGGAAGGCAAGATAGAGTCTGTGTGGGCTACCAGTTGGGGTGTTTCAACCCGTTTGATGGGTGCGCTCATTATGGTGCATAGCGATGATGAGGGCTTGGTAATACCGCCTAAATTAGCCCCTATTCATGTGGTATTGGTGCCTATTTATCGCAAAGAGGAAGAACGTGAAACAGTCGTGAAGCGAATCCACGAAATTGCAGATAGGCTGAAAGCGGTGGGTGTGAAAGTAAAAGTCGACGACCGCGATACGTATAAGCCTGGGTATAAATTTGCGGAGTGGGAGCAGAAGGGAATTCCAGTTAGACTGGCGCTCGGACCCCGCGATTTGGAGCAAAATAGTATTGAATTGGCACGTCGCGATTTGAAAACCAAAGAAGTAGTTCCGATTGAAGGTCTAGAAATCCGAATTCAAGCCCTGTTGGAAGATATTCAAGCGTCTTTATTTAACAAAGCCAAGTTGTTTTTGGAAACTAGGACCTACCGCGTAGATACTTGGGAGGCATTTGTGGATGTTTTAGAAAATAAACAAGGTTTTGCGCTGGCGCATTGGGATGGCAGCGGAGAAACGGAAGCTAAAATCAAAGAAATGACCAAGGGTACGATTCGTTGTATTCCATTGGATAATCCGACAGAAGCGGGTGCGTGCATACTCACGGGTGCACCAAGTACGCAACGGGTATTGTTTGCGAAATCGTATTAGAATTAAGCGGCGCCAAATGGCGTTCTCTACTTCAGGCTTTCTGCCGATGATTGATACGCAATCTCATTTTATGGAATTAAATCCATTTTATTGGGCTTGGGGGGCGTTGGGCAGCAGTACGCTTGGCATCAATGCCTCCAATAAAGAAATAGCCGCAATGGATTTCTTCTGGAGAAAGTTGTAATGTTTCGCGCATCATTGGGGCGTTTGTTTCATTCCCCGTAGTCCAATACGCACCGAATTCGCTACTTTCGGATACCATTAGGTACATATTTTGTACTGCGGCACCTAATGTGGCATATTCTTCCCAAAGGGGAATTTTATGAGAGGGATTTAAAATAAGGGCCACCGCGTGTGATAATTTTTCAGGAAGGGACTCAATTTTGTTCAATTTATCTATGAGTGGCTCGGGATTGCGGTTGGTAAAGCTGTTGCGGATAGCAGCGGCCATGACCGATAAAGATTCTGGTCCGTAAACCACAAACCGAACGGGGAGTGTGAGTTTGTGCGAGGGCGCCCAAATGGCGGCGTCTATTACGTTTTGTACGAAATCTTTAGGGGCCTTTGTGCCGTTAAATTCCTTCAGAAAGTGACTCCGTCGATTTTGGATTTCGTGCAGCATGTTTTCGTTGTTTACGTTGGATGTAAATATTGACAAAAATAGCGCATAAAATGATCAACGTGCCGAGATAGAAGGTGAAATTAAGATCTTGATTTTCTTTAAAAACAAAGATTCCTAAAATAATGCCATAAACGGGCTCTAGGTTAACGGTAAGATTGGAGGTAAAGGCACTGAGTTGTTTCAGGGCGATGGTGGCCAAATAGAAGGTTAGGTTGGTACAAGCAATCGAGAGTAGTAGCAACCAAACCAGATCCAAGGCTCCATTTTGCAGGTTGTTCCAATCGAAACGATCGGGCTCAAACTGCGGTATAATTCCGCGTTGTTCTGGAAAAAACAATACCAATATGACCGATAGGGTAACAGCGCCTGAAAGCATTTCGATGCTGCTGATACTTAAGGGATGTGCGTGGGAAATGTATTTTTTATTGAGGGTGCTGAATAGGGCGGCAAAGGAAGCGCTCACGATACCTAAGCCAATAGCCCAAGAGTAAGATAGGTCAGCTTGGGATTGTTCGGGTAGTGAAAAGCTGATTAGGGCAACGCCCAAAACAACGATTAAGCCAGACACGATTTCTTGTTTTTGGAAAGGCTTACGTGTAATCCAAGGTTCGAATATGGAGGTAAAGAAAGAGGCGGTTCCTAAACAAGCGAGGGTAATGGATACAGAATTGCCCATTTTTATGCTGCCGTAAAAGGTGAGCCAGTGGGCACTTACCACGATTCCGATAAGCCACAGTTTGATGAGGGTGTTTTTTGGCGTTTGTTTTACGAGTCTCCAAACCGAGGGTATACAGAAATATACGGCTGCGGTAATGAGCATGCGGTGGGTCACTAAAGGTAGGGAGCCATAGGATATCAGCTTGCCTAAAATAGCCGTAAAGCCCCATAAAAACACGGAAATGTGAATGTATAGATGCGATCGTAAATAGGAGATTTCTTTCACGGTATGGGTCCTAAAAAAACCAAGGCCGCGCAAAGTGCACGGCCAGGATGTTTGGTATGTAAAAGCGCGTAACAGTTGGCGTTACCTCTTACGAGACAACAGTACAAATATAAGAAAATTTCATAAAATTTTCAAATGCGCGTAAATATTATCAGTTGTATTTGCCTTTATATTTTTGCTTAACTTCGGTTACGATGGTGCGTAGCTCTTGTTCTTTATCTTTGTTCATAACCAGTAATACATCATCGGAATCAACGACTACAAGGTTATCGATTCCGCTAATAACGGTTAATTTATTGCCATTGGCATAGACAAGATTGTTCGTTGATTCTTGACTAAGTACATTTTTGCCAATGAGGGCATTTTCATTGGAATCTTTGGGGGAAACCTCCCATAAGCTTTTCCAGGTGCCTAAATCGCTCCAACCAAAATGGGAGGGCAACACAAAAACATCTTTGTCTTTTTCCATGATGCCATAATCGATGGAGATATTAGGACATTGGCTATAGGCATTTTCTATTTTTTGGGCACTATCGGCGTGCAGATAATCGATTTCGCTAAATAGGGCATGTAATTCGGGAAGTTTATCTTCAAACCGTTTGCAAATACTAGTAACACTCCAAGCGAATATACCGGCGTTCCACAAAAATTCTTTGCTTTCGATAAAATTCTTAGCAATTTCCTCGGTGGGTTTTTCGGTGAAGGTTTTCACAGGGTGAATGCCTTCTTGAGCGGCTTCTTTGGTAAATTGAATGTACCCGTATCCGGTATCGGGTCGTGAGGGTTTAATTCCTAGGGTAACCAAGCCGTCTTGGGAGGCGGCAAAATTTAAGGCTTTTGTAGAAATGGCAGCAAAGTTGGGTTCATCGGTAATAAGGTGGTCTGATGGGGCCACCATACAAATGGCATTGGGATTTTTTTGTTTGAGATAATAACTGGCGAAGGCTATACAGGGTGCTGTATTTTTCCCCATTGGTTCTTTTAGGATTTGTTCGTCGGTAATGCCGGGAATATGTTCTTTAATTAAATTGGTGTAATCGGCATTGGCTACGATGTAAATATTTTCTTCGGGAATAAAGTGGGCGAAGCGTTTGTAGGTTTGGGTTATAAGGGATTGTCCGGTGCCTAATATGTCCATGAACTGCTTGGGGAAGCTTTTTTTGCTTACGGGCCAAAAGCGGGTTCCAATGCCTCCGGCCATAATGATGATATAGTGGTTTTTATTCATGGTTTTTGTATTTTGATACTTCGGTTGTGTGCGTATACCTTATTATGATATGATTCCTTCTTGATACAGATCGTGCACGTGCACCATGCCTTTGTATAGGCCTTTTTCGGTTACGACAAGTTGGGTTATTTTATGCTCTTGCATACGTTGTGCCGCCAAGGTAGCGAGTTCGTTTGCTTCAATTTGTTGTGGGTGTGGACTCATAATTCCTTGTGCAGTTAGCGCATTGAAATCATCGTGTTTGGCCAGCATTCTGCGAATATCACCGTCGGTGATAATACCGATAATGACATTGTCCTTAATAACGGCAGTGGCGCCCAAACGACTCTCGGTGATACTCACGATGGCTTGTTTCCAAGATGTTTCGGGCGATACAAAGGGAGCAGCATGCTGACTGGCTATATCTCCGCAGGTAAGGTAAAGGCTTTTTCCGAGGGCTCCGCCGGGGTGGTATTTTGAGAAATCTTGTGGTTTAAAGTTACGCATTTCCATCAGGACCACCGCAAGGGCATCGCCCATAATAAGTTGGGCTGTGGTACTGGTGGTAGGGGCTAGGTTATTCGGGCATACTTCTTTGTCGATAGTCGTATTAAGAACGAAATGCGCGGCTCGGGCTAATTTGGAGTTTAGATTACCTACGATGGCAATAAGTGGATTGCCGAGTTGGCTTAGCAAGGGAATCAAAGTACACATTTCCGCTGTATTTCCACTTTTGGAAATGGCGGCAATAACATCATTGGGTTGTATCATGCCCAAGTCGCCGTGAATGGCGTCGGCGGCATGCATAAACAAGGCGGGCTGACCGGTACTGTTTAAAGTGGCTACAATTTTTTGAGCAATGATGGCACTTTTCCCAATTCCCGTAAATACAATCCTGCCCTGTGACTTTAATATTGTACGCACGGCATCGGCAAAGGAATCGTCTAGGTTTTTGGCCATAGATGAAATACTTATTAGTTCATCTTCAATGGCTTTTACCCCAATTTGGATGATTTTTTCGGTGTTAAATTCGGGGTATAGCGGGTTCATGAATCGGACATTCCGCTTACGCGCTTCGTAAGCTTTCCACAAAATAAGGGAAAATTTATGAAGCATGAAGATTTCAAGGCAATGAATTACGCAGAAACATTTTTTAATTCGCAAGGTTAATGCATTGTTAACATACAAAATTGTTGTATTTTTCCCTACTCAATTAGAGTTACAGCTATATAATGACCGCGACTACAGAATTTGAAACCAAAGATCCGAAAGTATTCCTTAAGGAATTCTTTGGCTTTGATACGTTTAAGGGCAATCAGGAGGTGGTGATACGCAGTATCATGGATGGTAAGGATTGTTTTGTCATTATGCCAACAGGTGCGGGAAAATCTATGTGTTATCAGTTACCGGCAATGATGTTGGGTGGTACTGCGATTGTAATTTCCCCATTAATTGCGTTGATGAAAAACCAAGTAGATAATTTACGCGGTTTTTCACGCAGCAGCAGCATGGCGCATTTCTTAAACAGTTCGCTCAATAAAGCTGATTTTAATCAAGTTATCGAAGATGTTATTTCGGGGGAAACAAAACTATTATATGTAGCTCCTGAAACGTTGAAAAAGGCAGAAACCTTAGAGCTTTTGGCTAAAATAAAAGTTTCTTTTGTAGCCGTAGATGAAGCGCATTGTATTTCGGAATGGGGGCATGATTTTAGGCCTGAATACCGAAAAATAAAGCAAATGGTGCGCAATATAGGAGATATTCCTATTTTGGCGCTGACAGCCACGGCCACGCCTAAGGTTCAGCACGACATTCAGAAAAATCTGAATATGCTGGATGCCAATTTATTTAAAAGTTCGTTCAATCGTTCGAATCTCTATTATAAGGTACGTCCTAAGGGTCGTAAAGATGTCGTACACAAAGAAATTATTACGTTCATTCAGCAACACCAAGGTTCTTCTGGGATTGTATATTGTTTGTCTCGTAAAAAAGTGGAAGAGGTGTCTCAAATGCTCGAACGCAATGGCATAAAGGCATTGCCTTATCATGCGGGCTTGGATTCTAAGTTAAGGGCACGTCATCAAGATGCCTTTTTAATGGAAAAATCTGATGTAATTGTCGCCACTATTGCCTTCGGAATGGGTATCGATAAGCCCGATGTTCGTTATGTAATTCATTACGACGTTCCCAAAAGTTTAGAAGGGTATTATCAAGAAACGGGTCGTGCAGGTCGCGACGGAATGCGCGGCGATTGCTTGTTGTTTTACAATCCTAACGACATTGAGAAGTTAGAGAAGTTCATGAAAGACAAGCCGGTAGCGGAGCAGGAAATAGGTCGTTTGTTGATTGCAGAAACGGAGGCTTTTGCGGAAAGCAGCCAATGTCGCAGGAAATTACTTTTGCACTATTTTGGGGAGGAGTTTCCCGAAGAAGATTGCGAAAAAATGTGCGATAATTGCGCGTATCCCAAACCTAAGGAAAATGTTTCCGTTCAGATGTCACAAGCCTTAGCCCTTGTAAATGAGGTAAAGGGCGAATTTACACTTACCCATTTGGTAAATGTTATTCTTGGAAATACGTCCGATGCGCAAATAAAGCATTACGGACATCATTTAATTTCGCATTTCGGAATCGGAAAGGAACGCGATAAAATATATTGGAAATCTGTCTTTCGCTTAGCTCTTGTAGAAGGGTTCTTGCACAAGAATATTGAGCGATACGGATTGTTAAGTCTTACGCCTAAGGGCGCAAGTTACTTAGATGAAACTTATGAGCTGCTTATGCCCGTAGATACAGAGTTTGACCATGTGAGCGACGAAGACTTTGATAGCTTCAAGCTCGAATCCCTCAGCGACAAAAACCTGTTTAAAGGTTTAAAGGATTTGCGTCGAAAAGTTGCACAAGAGATGGAATTACCTCCTTATGTGATTTTTCAGGATCCTAGCCTTGAAGACATGGCCACGAAGTACCCGATTACGATCGAGGAATTGGCCAACGTTAATGGGGTTGGAAGAAACAAAGCCCAAAAATTTGGGGCTCCCTTTATTGCCTTTATTGCCAGTTATGTAAGAGATAACGAAATCGATCGACCGGTCGATGTGGTATTAAAAGGCAACTCTGAACGTTCAGCCAAACGTGTGAACATCATCTTGAACATCGACAAAAAGGTTGATTTGCCTGATATTGCCGATCAACTTAAAATCGAGTTCGACGAAATGTTGGATGAACTTACCCAAGTCGTAAATTCAGGCACCAAAATTAACATCCGTTACTTCCTAAATCAGTTCCTTGACGATGATTTGCAAGAAGAAATCTTTGAATATTTCCGCAACGAACAAGTAGAGGATATCGAAGCCGCTATGGCTTATTTTGATGGAGAATTTACGCAAGAAGAATTGAAGATGATGCATCTACAATTTATGAGTGATGTAGCCAATTAACAATCGTGAATTAATTTTTAGCTGTTTGGAGCGCTAATGGTCCTATTTTTGCACTGCCAAAACTTGTAACCATTTTGAAGCAGGATATTCAACAGCTAGAAACCGTTTTTCGGAAATTTCGTCCGGGTCTGTTTGCGTTCGCTAATTCTTTAGTGAACAATGCCGATGACGCGGAAGAAATTGTTCACGACGTGTTCTTGAGCTATTGGAATGGAGGGCTCTTTAGGGAAATTCAAGACGATAGTGCCCTAAAGAGCTATCTGTTTACCTCCGTGCGCAACCGATCGCTTAACCATATTCGGAAGTCTAAAGTAGATTATAGCGATTTGCCTGAAGGCGATGTGTATTTAGACTCAGATCCTACTATTGTCGAAACCATTGCTTTAAAAGAGGTCCAGGAGAAACTCAATTACTTAATCGATAAGCTTCCGAGTAAATGCCGACAAGTATTTATTATGAGTCGCACGTACGAATTGTCGCATCGGGAAATATCTGAATTGTTAGATATAACGCCTAAAACGGTGGAAAATCAGATTTCTATTGCACTGAAGTTTCTTCGGAAATATTTCCCAAGAAATTAATCCAATTAGCATTTTCGAGAATTACAATGGGCTGTTAGCGGCACTTTTGGCGTCCGTCAGGGCAATCATTTCCTCATATACCTCTAAATATTGGTTCAAAATCCGATCGAGATCGAAATTTTTGGCTTGTTCCAACGCGTTTTTGCGGAATTGAACCAATAACGTGTCGTTTTGTAAGAGAATAAGGGAATTGGCCGCCATGTTTTGATAATCGCCAATATTGGACAAGAAACCTGTTACTCCGTGAATATTTACTTCAGGCAATCCACCGGTATTGGTTGATATTACCGGCACTTCACAGGCCATGGCCTCTAGCGCGCTTAACCCAAAACTTTCGCTCTCTGAAGGCAGAATGAATAGATCACAAATACTGAGTATTTCCTCAATGGCTTCTTGCTTTCCTAGGAACGTTACCTTATTGCAGACTCCTAGTTCGCGGCATACTTTTTCAATATTAGACCGTTCAGGTCCGTCGCCAATTAACAGTAATTTAGCCGGAATTTCTTTTTGTATAATATCAAATA
>JBIKIM010000319.1:0-2669 GCA_044361605.1 Bacteroidia bacterium
GCGTGCAGATGTAGCCGCAGGCGGACAAGGTGCGCCCTTGGTAACGTTGGGTGATGAATTGCTGTTTTCGGAATACGATGCTTGTTTGAATTTAGGCGGCTTTTGCAATATGTCGATCAAAACGGACACAGGTCGTTTGTCTTTCGATATCGCACCATGTAACATTGTATTAAATCGTCTGGCGCGGGAGCGTAAGTTGAAATACGACGATGGCGGTGCTATTGCCGAACAGGGGAATATCATTTACCCGTTATTGGAACAATTGAATGCCATTACCTATTATGGCAAAACAGCTCCAAAAAGCTTGGGTCGGGAGTGGATTAATAAAGACTTTTGGCATTTGGTGCGCGATTTCGACGAGAGTCCATTGGAAGATCGGATGAAAACCTTGGTCATGCACATTGCCACACAAATTGCGTTGTCGTTAGAGGCCTATGCTCCGAAGCCTTTGCATGAAATGAAGATATTGGTTACCGGGGGCGGTGTTTTTAATAATACCCTTATCGATTTTATAAAATCCGAGTCGGAAGCGAACATTGAAATTCCGAATGCTGAATTGGTTCAGTATAAAGAAGCCCTCATATTCGCCCTTTTGGGTGCCATGCGTGTCAAGAACTTAAGTAATGTTTCTGGTGAAACAACGGGTGCCTCGCGCTCGGTTATTGGGGGTTCATTAGACGGCGATTTTTCGAAGCTATTATAACGTGAAATTAGATACTTTAATCAACAAATTCGAGAACAAACAAGCACATATTGTGTTCTCGTGGAAGGATACTGAAACGGAAGCCGAGGGCTGGGTGGTAATAAATTCGTTGCGTAATGGTGCCGCCGGTGGCGGTACGCGTATGCGCAAGGGATTGAATCAGCGCGAAGTGGAAAGCTTGGCCAAAACAATGGAAGTGAAATTTACGATTGCGGGACCTCCGATTGGGGGCGCGAAATCGGGAATTAACTTCGATCCGGCCGATCCCCGAAAAAAGGGGGTTTTAGAGCGCTGGTACAAAGCGGTAAAGCCCATTTTGAAGCATTATTATGGCACGGGTGGCGATTTGAACGTGGATGAAATTCACGAAGTAATTCCCATGACGGCGGCTCTTGATATTTTACATCCCCAAGAGGGCGTGGTAAATGGATACCATACCGCGTACTCCGCGGAAGAGCGCCTGAAGGCCATTTCACGTTTACAAAAAGGGGTGTTGTTGCCAATTACAGACGAACGACTTACGCCTTCTTTAGAAAAAGGATATACCATCGCCGATATGATAACGGGTTGGGGTGTAGCCGAGGCGGTTCGACATTATTACGAGATTTATGGTGGCTTTATGAATAATAAGTTGGCCATCATTCAAGGTTGGGGTAATGTAGCGGCGGCGGCGGCCTTTTATTTAACCAAATACGGCATTCGTATTGGGGGAATTATTGATCGCAATGGCGGTATCATAGCGCCTCAAGGCCTGGGTCACGAAGAAGTGGTTGAACTCTTTTTGAATCGCGAGGGAAACGCCTTGAACGCACCCAATATGTTGTCGTTTGAGGAAGTCAATGAAAAAATATGGGATGTTCCTGCGGAAATTTTCATTCCGGGAGCGGCAAGTCGCTTAATTACTGAAGATCAAGTGAAGCGCTTGGTCAATGGGGGTATTGAAGTGGTTTCTTGCGGTGCGAATGTGCCCTTTGCCGATTCGGAAATCTTTATGGGTCCTATTTCACGTATGGCCGATTCACAAATGGCGGTTATTCCAGATTTTATTGCCAATTGTGGAATGGCACGTGTTTTCGCGTATTTGATGACTCAAAACGCGGAAGTTACCGATGTGGCCATTTTTAAAGATGTCAGTCAAATAATCGCCGGTGCCATGGCACGGGTGCATCAATTCAATCCAAAGTCTACCGGTATATCCGCTAAAGCATTGGAAATGTCATTAACCGATTTAGTAAAGCAACATGACTAAACATATAGCCGATCGCTTTTGCGATTATGCCAAAATAGATACGCAAAGCGATCCAGAAAGCACTACGTTTCCGAGCACCGCTAAGCAGAAAGATTTAAGCCGGTTATTGGTAACAGAACTTTTGGAAATGGGAATATCCGATGCCCATTTGGATGAGTTCGGATATGTGTATGCGACGTTGAAGTCCAATATCGACAAAAAAGTACCGGTGATTTGTTTTTGTGCGCATGTAGATACGTCACCCGATTGTACCGGTGCCAATGTGAAGCCCATTATTCATAAAAATTATCAAGGACAGGATTTGGTGTTGCCCGACGATACCAGTCAGGTTATCCGGGCCGCTGCGCATCCGTATTTAATGGAGCGCCTCGGTGATGATATCATTACCGCTTCGGGTACCACCTTATTAGGGGCCGATGACAAAGCGGGGGTTGCCGTAATTATGGATTTTGTGCAGCATATGATTAACAATCCGAGTTTGCCGCATGGCGATATCCGTATTTTATTTACGCCCGATGAAGAAATTGGTCGCGGGGTCGATTACGTGAATATTGAAAAATTGGGGGCGGACTTCGGTTATACGTTAGATGCGGGAGAGCGCGGTAGTTACGAAGACGAAACCTTTAGTGCCGATGGGGCAACGCTTAATTTCTATGGAATTTCGGCACACCCCGGTTATGCAAAGGGAAAATTAGTCAACGCGCTGAAGGTAGCCGG
>JBIKIM010000320.1:0-2668 GCA_044361605.1 Bacteroidia bacterium
TTGCAGAAGGAGGACCTTCAAAGAAGGTAAAGGCCTTATTTAGGGGTCGTTGGGCTACACTCTTTTCGAAGATGCCTCGATCTTCCCAAAATTGAAGCATTTCTTGTTCGATTTCTGGCCAGTTGAGTTTAGAGAGTGTAGAATACATATATATTGATATATCGTGATTTGCGAAGGGGCAAAAATACGCCTTTTTAGGCAAAAATAAAGGCCTCACGGGTTAGGTGAGGCCTTAAAATGCGAAAGGGTAAGCTTGGAATTAGTTTACTAAGAATTTCTTAGAACCGGTTCCGCGCTCAAACTCCATATTCATAATGTAGAGTCCGGTAGGTAGTGCTAATTCGATAGTTTGTTGCTTTCCGTTGAAAGGTACAGACTTCACTAACTGACCGTTAAGGTTGCGAATTTCGATGTTGCGTAATGCGTTATTTTCCCAGTTATTGAAAACAGTGATGTTATCCGTTGCAGGGTTTGGTCCGATTGCTACATTGCTTCCCATGTTCATATTATCGATACCTACAGAGGTTACCAATCCTAATGAAACCGCGATGCGAGGAGCGAAGTATCCAACTAGCGTATCGATATACTTCATGGCTTTGGCTTTGCTATGTAAGGGGTTAGACAAACGGATACCGCCTAAAATGTTCTGAAGTGTAGTAGGAGGCAATGGAAGTTTCTTAATGGTGGTGGTATCGTACCACTCGTAAGGACCTGAAGCATTGGCAGCTCCGTGCATGGGGTATAAACCGTCCATACCTTCGTTGTATTTGCTGATAGCTAAAGTATAGTTATCCATTACTTTACCTTCGTAAACTTTGTTATTGCCTTGTCTTGAAGCCGATTTGATTACATCGTAACCACCTGAAGCTTCAACTACTTGCAAAGGCGTACCAGGTACACTTACGATATTGGTTTTGTAAGGTGCGAAAGGATCTAAAACAGAATGAGCCCAAATCATAGGCATATCACCCTTGTCAATCCAGCTGCTATCGCCTAAAGCGCCACCAATTTGGAATGCCACTTGGGCTGCTGTTTTGTACCCTTTCCAGTTTTCGTTGTTGAATCCAGCTAAGCCGCCAAAACCTCTACGGTCGCCCCAGATTTGGTCATTTACCATTACGTTACCGTTATCTGAGCGACGGAATTTGTCAATAACAATTTCCTCTTGTCTGTCTAAGTTAGCAAATGCGCTGGTGATATAGGAACCAGTTCCTTGTCCGCCAATCGCGATTTTGTTCGTATCTAAGGCATTAAAGTTACCTAAAACAACCGCTTCGTCTTTTAGGAAACGGATAGCCGCACCTAAATCTTGGACGCCTTTGTAAGCGGCGTTGATAATGGTTTCGCGACGTACATCTTCGGTAGATGCGATCGGATTCCAACCCATACGGTACGTAGGAGCCATTACCACGTATCCTTTACGGGCAAATGATTTGCAAAGCTCAACGGTGGCACTATCATCTTTGTAACCAACGGGACCATTGTTCATGTAACGGGGTAAAAAGTTACCGGTATGCATCATGATTACTACAGGACGATTTCCAATTGCTTGGTCATACGGAGGATAGTAAAAATCGCATTTCAACGATTCTAAAAGAAACTGAGGTCCTGGTTTTGCTGTATCGATGTCGCCATACAATACGGTGTAGTTTTTTGCATACTCGATATCCGTTTCAATTTGGATGTCGCTGTTGGTGTGCACGTCGTCAACATAGCGGGTTTGTGCATTGAGGCTAAAAGCCGCTAAGCCCAAAAAAGCTAAACTAAGTACTGATTTTTTCATATTATTCGTTTTCGTTTATTTAGAACAAATGTAGGTATTTTTATATTATTGTTAAATCCAATGCTTTATTGTGGCAAATCATACAAGAGACTTACGTAAACCATTCGGCCAATTCTAGGCCCTCCGTATACTTGCATAACCATATTATTGGTAAGGTTAGAGGCCCCTAACTTGATTTGCAGATTGTATTTGGCGATTTCTTTGGCGACCATGGCATCTACGAGGTAGTAGTTGTTGATAAAGCCTGTAAATTGAGGGGATCCTTCAAAAAGAAAGCCTTCAATCCATTTAAAATTCACATTGAACGCCCAATCGTCTTGTTTGAGCATACGTAATTTACTCGCGCCAAAGCTTAAATTAAACTTATGTCTCGGGGTATTGAAAGCAGGAATGATGGGGTCGGCATTGTCAAGTTTATTCAATTGATTGAAACTGTAATTCCCTCCAAGGGTGAAATTTTCGCCGATGAAATAGTTCAATCCAATAGACGCACCCATGGTGGTAACGGCATTGGCGGCATTGGTGGCAACCCGGTATACTTGTCCGCCAACTACCCTATTTAAGGAACTTTCAATAAGGGGATCAAAACCGATTTTGTATCCAATAAAATCGATGTAGTAACTGTAATAGGCACTGGCATCGAGATTCAATTTATTCTTAAGGAAAAAACCCTTGAAACCTGCTTCAACGCTTCGCACTTTTTCGGGTACCACAGGATCTACATCGAAATAGTTCAAACGACTCAGGTCTAAAAGAGGTTGTTCGAAATAATCGAAGAGTGATTCGAGGGTGACCAAGTTCTTAAATCCATTTAGATTTCCTAACAGTATGGCCCTTCCGACATTGTAAAACAAGTATTGGTCGGCAAGAGTCGGATTTCTCACC
>JBIKIM010000321.1:0-2664 GCA_044361605.1 Bacteroidia bacterium
CCAAATAAACGAATTACAATTTGGTGCTTTTGGTGAAGCCGTTTATGCCACCGACGAATTGAAAATGGTATTGGGCGCACGAATCGACCATCACAACTATCACGGATGGTTTGTAACGCCTCGCACCCATATCAAATGGGATATTAATAAAAACAACAGTTTGTTTGTACAAGGCGGTTACGGACGCAGACAAGCCTACGTTATTTCAGAAAACCTTCCCTACCTAATTAACAACCGTGTTGTAAATGCTGATTTCTTGAATCGAACCGAAGTGGGGAATTTACCTTATGGCTTTAATCAAGAGCGCGGTTGGAATTACGGGATTTCCTATTTGAAGCGACTAATGTTTCTCGGGTATCCGAGTTCTATTTCGATTGATGTATTTCGGAATCAATTCGATAGTCGAATTGTAATGGATCAGGAGAAATTTTTTGCAGTTGATTTTGTCCAATTAACAGGCAAAGACGCCGGATATTCAGAAAGTATCCATACCGAATGGAGCTTCATGCCCGCCATGCGGTTTGAAGTGCGATTGGCCTATCGTTATGTAAACAATGTTCAGAAATTAGGCGGTGTGATGCAGTTAACCCCTTTATTGAGTCAGCATCGCGGTTTGACTACCCTAACGTATAAAACGCGCAATAATTGGTATTTTGACTTAGTGGGAAGCTTAAACGGACCCAAACGCCTATTCGAAAGACCGCAATTAAATCCAATGCCCATACCGCAATCATCAAAAACTCCAGCTTATGCCTTGTTCAATATGCAAATTCGCAAATCTTGGAATTCGGGGTGGGACGTTTATGTAGGTGCTGAAAATATTGGAAATTTCAGGCAAATGGATCCTATTTTTACTTATGCAGGAACTGGCGCAATTGATGCCAGTTACAGTTGGGGACCCTCAAACGGCCGTATGATTTACGCGGGTGTTCGTTTCGAACTCCGTTAAATCAGTATTAGAACCCATTCAGGAATTGTTGTTCTGGATGGGTTTTAAAATTTTCTCAAAGGGTACGTCTTTGTGATAAACAAAAAAATCAATCCAATATTTAATGATATCATTGAGATTGTAGTCAATGATGTCCATTAATTTCTGTTGATCTTTTTCGTCTAGCGCTGGAAGTCCATCGATACGAGCCATTTCATAGCCCTTGAATAAACCGTTGTCCAGGTGCACGATGATTTTCGACAATTTCTCACTGTTCTCCACGTGGCCGTAAAACACCAAAGGCTCCCTGTCTCTTCGGCTAATGTAGATTCTTAAACCCATGTAATCAAACAAGTGTTTTTCATCTAAAACATAAGATTGGATAGATAGTGCCATTTATTAACTTTTGTAAAGCTAGACACTTTTGTTCAACTTTTAATCTTTTTGTTTAATATTTTGTGCAATATATTGCGTGATTGCTCCATAAATGACACTTTCCTGAGGGAAATCTTTAAGCAATTGTAGATGTGTTTGGAGGGTTTTTTGATCTGAACGAATGGCCGGACCCGTTTGCGACTGTGAAGCAGGATTTGTGGCCCAACGTGTAACTGTTAAGTGAGCAATCGGCCATAACGCGTTAATAATCTGGTCTCTAGGTACGCCAACTAGAATAGTCTCGGCACTTGAAAATAATGCATTGGTAAAATTATTGACGAATACCGCAGCAAGGTGAAAGGCACCACGTTGGTCAGACGTGCAGAATTGACTCGGCATACCCAAGGTTTCGGAAAGGTCTGACAAATATTGAACCACTCGGGTATCATAGGCTTCCGTAAAAAGCGGCACCAAATTCCAATCTATGGGTAATTCCTTTCGAAAACTATAAAGCGGATACCAAACACCCACGAAGGATTTCCAATCTTCATGAAGGGCAAGTCCCCCTGAGCAATAAATGACTATGGCCTCTGAAGGACTTAGAAACTCAATCCAAGAAGGGACCTCGCTATCGGGTATACACAACCATACAATAGCGTCTTTTTTAAAGAATGTAGGCGTTTTTAAAACCTCCCGATTTAACCGTTCGTAGGGTATTTTATGGGCGTTGAATAATTCCGCAATATGAAATCCTAAATTCCCATTTCCAACAATATAGGCAGGGTATTTTTTCATTCTGAATTGCCGATTAAAACCTAAGTTTATTTACGCGGTTAGTTTACGGTGAAGTAATACCCGATTGGAAATCGCAAATACAAATCCGACTACCATTATAATCGTGCCTGCCCAAACTAAATTAATCCAAGGGAATTCCACCACCTTTAAAACGACATAATCTCTAACGGGCTCTTTTTCACCTGTTTGAATTACAAAAGAGATTTTCTGTTTATTAGGGTCTGGATCTTCTATCTCAAAACTGATCAAGCTCGCGAATAAGCCCATTGCATCGCGTTGATCCGAAATGCTTTCTAAATTCCCCGTTTTCTCATTTATACGAATTTGAGGATACAACGTATCGGTTTGGTTGAGCCTATTGGCGACTAATACCAATCTCAATACCAATCCCGATTCACTAGATGTCTTCTCTAATGACAACGGGGTTAATAGGCATTTACCCGAGGCCGTTGTGAAAGTAGTTCCTAATCGCACCGTATCATAAACAAAACCGCTAAAGGGCTCTTTTTTATCCATACCACTTTCATAATTGATATGGGTGAACACATCTTTATGAATATAGTGTC
>JBIKIM010000322.1:0-2658 GCA_044361605.1 Bacteroidia bacterium
ATTCGTGGATATTTTAAAGGAACATTTTCAGACAATCCTGGCAAAGTAGAAATAATAAGAATGTACGATAGTTTATCTTATTGTTTGAATTCATTCCCTAGTTGGATAAAATCGTTTTATGTGGAAAATTTAGCTTCTGGTTATGCTACCAGTAAGAATATTCGGGATTGCGGCCGCATATCTAGCAGCACGGCGGTTCCTTTTGGGGCCTGGGGCCAATGCGATATTTTTAACTATGGTGCTAAAGATACCATGGTAAGAATTACCTTCATCGCTAGATTAATGGAAGACAGGAAAACAATTAAAATAAAAACAGAAACATTTAATATTTTCACTGCCAAGATTACCGATAAAAATGAATTTACTGGAATTAAAATAGATTAAAATTAAAAAGACAAGCCTAAAGAATCTTTCAGTAAAAGGAGAAATAAGCGGCTTGGCTATTCAGGCATTTAAAAGCAATTGTCAGAATAAGATAGATGCAAAAACAGTAAAAAATCCAAGCCACAATTAAGAATGAGAATATTGAGAGCATCATAAATGATGCAAAACTTGTCTAAATCTCTGCAATAGCCCACTTGACCCACAGTTTTAACTGTGGGTGCGCCCGCACCCGTCAGGAACACTGCCCACCTGCCAAGTGGCAGCTGTGAGAAGTAGAGTAGAGAAACAGAACATGTCTGCTAACCCCTTAAACCCACGGTTAAAACCGTGGGACAAACGGGAGCGTGACAGCCCACTTGATCCACATTTTTAACTCTGGGTCAGTCTAGTTCAACCGCTGGCTTAATACGTTGGCGGTTCCGTTGTGAAGCGGTTTCCCCATATAATTGCCGACCCATTGAATGCCGGAAATGGCATTGGTAAGAAATATCTCCGACGCTGCCATCAATTCCACTTCTGCAATTGGGCGCTCCGATATTTGATAGCCGTAGGCTTGTGCCGATTCTATAACTACCCTGCGCATGACCCCATCGATACAGTGTTCCGACAGGGGAGGGGTGTGTATGAAATCGCCGCTTACGCAGAAAATATTACTCGATACGGTTTCGCAAACCCGACCTGCCTGATTGAAAATTACACAATCGTTCCAACCCTGCTCTTGGGCGTGTAAGCCGGCCATAACGTATACCAATGCCGATTGGGTTTTGAGCAAACTCAGGTAATTTTCGTTTTTAACCAATTCATGGTAATTCCCCAAAACCAATCCAGTTGCATTCAAAGGATAGCCTTCATTTTCCGTCTGATTGATTTCGATAAAGAATCCCAATCGACTGTTGCTTGGGGTGTAATAACCGTCTGCTTCGCGGTAGAAAGAAAGGCGGATGCGGGCTTGCATCCATTGCAAATCTTTAATTTGATCTTCGATCAGTTGGAATATTTCATCGGTGGAAATATCAGAGGCAGGCATTTTTAGCAGCATTAACGACCGCCTGATGCGTTCGGTATGGTGGTGGGCGTGACGGATGCTTCCCCCGAAAAATTTCATACTTTCGAAAAAGCCATCGCCGTATTTATGAATGCGAGAACGGAAATCGAATTGCGGCGCTTTTTTGGCAGGATTGTACCAGTCGCCCTCGTGATATACGCGGGTTTCTAAAATCATTTTTTTCGGTATTCAAATACAAGAGGTCCCTCCGAAATACAAAGGGAATCCCGATCTATATAATCAATTTCAAAAGTCCGAATTTGTTCAACAGATTCTCCATCTGGTGCCAAATACATAAAGTTAAAGGCGCAGCGATTGTGCAGTTCAACGGCACTAAACACCCCATTTGCGTGTTTGTTTAGGGCTTCAATATCGTATCGGAAACGAAGGGCATTGAGATTTAATGTATCGTTAGCCGATAGCGTTGCCACATCTACACCGTTTTGAGTAATTCGGGTATACCGCCAAGTGCCTTGATACCATTCAGAATCGGGACAAGCAGCGCTATCATAGTAGGCCTCGGTGGCGCTGTTGAGTGAATCGTCGGTATTAACCCCGTATAGTTCAACCGCTTCTGCGATTTGGATAGTGTCGTTCATTGGGTGCATTTGGGAATAGTTATATGCTTGAACGTCTTGATAGGTATGTACGGCCGCACCAAGGGGCAGGCCTATGAGGGCCAAAGTGACCGGTTTAAATCCGGTACCGAATACGGTAATGCCTATTGTTAAGATAATTAAACCGATAAAACCACCCAATACCACCATCGCAATTATTTCCGTTTGGCGATTTCGTCTCGAATTCGAGCCGCCCGAACGTAATCTTCCACCGATATGGCTTCTTGGAGTAAATTATCGAGTTCTTCTAGGTCAAATTCGGCAAAAGGCGATGATTCAGAGGGTAGCTGCACCTGCGGTTGGAACCCTTCTTCAACTCCACGACCGGGTTTTAATAAATCGTCTTCGCTGTCTTCCTCGGTATAGCCGGCTTCGTCAATAATTTCCTGAAGAACAAATATGGGCGCTTTGAATTTCATAGCCAATGCGATGGCATCTGATGTTCGTGAATCAACGGCAATTTCGCCCCCTCCATTGCTGAATAAAATGGTGGAATAGTAAATGCCTTCTGAAAGTTTAACGACACATATCTCTTTTATGGCCACATGAAAATGCTGCAAGGTGGTCAGAAACAAATCGTGCGTTAAAGGTCGCGCAGATTGGAGTCCTTCC
>JBIKIM010000323.1:0-2647 GCA_044361605.1 Bacteroidia bacterium
AGCTTCGATAATGGCATAAACGCGGTTGGGACTTGATTTTGGGATAGCCAAGCCAATACGGCCCAATTCGCCTTCGGGAAGTCCGTTCTTTTCATTGAGTTTTTTCCAAGTATTTCCGCCGTCGTGAGTTACATGGAGACCGCTTCCCGCACCACCACTGCGGAACGTCCATGGTTTTCTTTCGTGATCGTATAAGGCGGCAAATATTTTATTGGGATTTTGGGGATCCATTACGAGCTCGGCACAGCCGCTATTTTCGTTAGAGAACAGAATGCGATCCCAACTCTTTCCACCGTCGTTACTGCGGAAAACACCCCTTTCGGGATGGGGACCCCAAATACTGCCAAAGGCGCCTACAAAAATTTGTTGGGAATTATTCGGATTAATGAGGATTCGGTGGATGTTGCGCGTTTTTTCGAGTCCCATGCACGTCCAGGTTTTGCCGGCATCTAAACTGCGATAAATACCTTTACCGGAATTGTGGCTATTGCGCGGATTGCCTTCGCCCGTTCCGGCCCAAATTTCATCGGGATTTTGCGGATTGATAGCCAGCGCGCCGATACTTTGAACGTCCATTTTATCAAAAATGGCTTCCCATGAAAGTCCACCATTTTTACTTTTCCAGATGCCCCCGCTTGCGGCTCCTATATAAATGGTATTGCGGTCGGCTTTGTTATAGAGGTTTTTATGGGGTACGGCGATAGCGGTAATGCGACCGCTGGTGGCGGCGGGACCGATATTTCGTTTGGGAACATGATAAAGAGCCTGGTCTATTTCTGAATTCCAAGATTTTTGCGTCGGGGAATTCTCGATAATCGGTTTTTTCTTACGATTTTGAGCATTTAATGAGCATGCGAACGCGATGAAGCAGAGGGATAATAATAGGTGCTTGGCTTTCATGTGAGTAAACAAATATAGGATTTTCGGTTGAGTAATGGATTTGCAGATAGGTGTCGGGATGAAGCCACATTCTACCGAACTGTTTGTCGAAAAATATCCGAAATATTTGGAATTGCCTTAACAGTTTGGTAATTTGGATTTCACATCATTTTTGTTCAACCCTAAAACAGCGTTATTATGAGCCAAAAAAAATCAGACAAAGGAAAACTATTTAAGAAGCTACACCAACTTCAAAAGCGTATGACCCGCATGACAACCAACGAGGGCCATTCGGAGAATAAATATAAAATAAGGCAGTCGCGCATCAGTTATTTATTAGAGGCCATTCGGGGCAGCGGTAGAAAAACGAGGCCCATTTAATCGAGTAAATAAACCAAAAAGGGGTTGTCTTTGACATAAGGCAGCCCCTTTTTGTTTGCGCGCGTTTTTATCAATTAGCCCGTATTTTTGTCTGATGGTATCGGTTTTAAAACGAATTCAAGCGATTGGAATTGCAATAATTATGGTTGGGGCAATTCAGGCGCAAACAAAAGCAGACTCTGTGTTTATCCGTAAAATATACGACGAGGCTTTGTTGCGGGGTCATGCCTATGCCCGTTTGGGACAATTGTGTAAAGACATAGGTCCGCGATTAAGCGGTTCTGACAATGCTGAAAAAGGCATTGAATGGTCCATGAATATGCTGAATACGTATGGATTTGATTCGGTATACAAACAACCGGTGATGGTGCCGCGCTGGGAGCGTGGCGCGCGCGAACCCCTTTTCATTGGGTCGGCTGTTCTGAATCAAATGCTTGGTTCTATGACGGGTGCGCAAATTGACAAAGCACAGACCGAAGTAAATAAAAGGTATTTTAGTGTATCTCCTGATCCGTTAATGGAATGCAATGGTTATTTGCAGTGGTTATCGAATCATTATAGCTTTGTATTAAAACGGGGGAAAATTCCCCAAAACACCCAATTTCCTATGGAAATTTCGGCGCTGGGAGGTAGCATTGGAGGTAAGGGCAAGGCCAAGTTGATTGTGGTTCGCGATAAAAAGGAGCTAGACAGTTTGGGAAAATTGGGCTATTTAAAAGATCGAATCGTATTATTGAATAGACCCTTTGAAGAGGAATTTATCAAAACGTTCAAGGCCTATGGTTCTTGCGTTTCCCAGCGGGTGTATGGAGCCGTTTGGTGCGCGCCTTATGGGGCTAAGGCGGTTTTGATAAGGAGCTTGAGCAACAGCTGCGACATGCATCCGCATACCGGCGTTACCTATTACGAGGATAGCATAATAAAAATTCCAATAGCCGCTGTATCAACAGCCTCAGCCGACGCGTTGGCTTATTTGTCGCAAAAAGATCCCAATCTACAGGTCTCTTTTTCTTTGAACTGTAGGATGCTCCCCGAACGCCTGAGTGCCAATGTTTGCGCGGAACTGAAAGGAACAGCAGCGCCTAAAAACGTAATCGTATTTGGAGGACATTTTGATAGTTGGGATGAGGGCGAGGGTGCGCACGACGATGGAGCAGGAATCATGCATTGTTTTGAAGCCTTACGAATTTTGAAGAAATTGGGATACGAACCTAAAAATACCTTGCGGATGGTTTTTTGGATCAATGAAGAAAACGGAACCCGCGGCGCGCTTGAGTATCAGCGGGCAACGGCTGAAAATGGCGATAGGCATATTGCGGCCTTGGAAAGCGATCGCGGCGGTTTCACCCCACGCGGTTTTGGATTAGATTCTGCCTTAATGCAGGTG
>JBIKIM010000097.1:0-5143 GCA_044361605.1 Bacteroidia bacterium
TTGCCTTAAAAAATTCCGATTTTAAAAATGGCCCTATTTTGGGCAACAAAGTCCTAATTTTACCACATCGATAAATACGTATGTACAAACTTTTGCGATTCATGCTCCTCCTGTTCCTACTGCCTATTATTCCGGTAGTGGCCTATAAATGGATAAATCCACCATTTACCGCCATTCAATGGGATCAGAGGGAGTTGCGCCAAGAAAAAGGACCTTGGTTAGACCTTAATGAAATACCCGATGTATTTGAAAAAGCGGTAATTGCCGCAGAAGACCAGCGGTTCTTTGAGCATTCCGGATTTGATTTCAAGGCCATCGAAAAAGCCATCGAACATAATAAAAAGGGCAAAACCAAAAGAGGCGCGAGTACCCTTAGTCAACAAACAGCGAAAAACATCTTCCTTTGGGAAGGCCGGAGTTGGCTCCGAAAGGGTTTAGAAACCTATATGACCTTCTGGATGGAATTGCTATGGGATAAAGCCCGCATATTAGAGGTATATATAAATGTAGTAGAAATGGGTCGCGGCGCTTTCGGTATTTCAGAGGCCGCGCGCTACTATTATAAGGTAAGCCCAGAAAATCTAACTTATTCTCAGTGCATCAATATTGCCTCTATGCTGCCCTGTCCAAGAACCTGCGGAATCAATCACAGTATTTCTAGAAAACGACAGCGACTTATTAATCGTGCCATCAACCGCTATGGAATTGAATTAAAATACAAACGCGACTGATTTCTTTTTCATGCTCTAAAGTCCCCTTCTTTGAGCATGTAATAAAAGCAGCACAGGATTCGACAGGAACGTGACTAAAATCATATTCTATTTGAACAAATCTCGTTAAATTTGTTCTGTCAAATGAAATTCAGGTCAAAGTCCCAACCCATACGCGCATGGCTGCTATTAATCAGCCTGAACGCCTATGTGTTTGTTCAAAGTCTTTTCCTCCTGAATTTCTACGTAAACAAACAATATTTTGTAAACGAAGTCTGCATTCAAAAAAACCAAGTGAATAACTGTTGTCAGGCGTCTTGCGTAATAGAAAAAGCCATTCAGTTGCCGCAAACGAGCGACCAAGAACAGCCACAAATCGCTACCTGGTTTCCAGAATTTGAAATACCCCAAGAAGAGCCCTCTCATTTTAAAGGAAATACGGTTGCTATTTTTGCAAATAATTTTCTCAAAAACGAAAGCGACGGTTTTACAAATCCCATAGAACGACCGCCCACTTTACTCTCATAATCGGGCGTGAGTTTAATTTCCCCCGAGAATAATAATTTACTAGGGGCAAACAACACTCTTTAACCCAAAAGGTTAAAGCCCTGAAACTGCATGCTTACAGCATAATTCAAAAAACAAGCGGGCACCCGAGTCGCTAGGGAATCACTTGCGTGTAGCCTCACTGTAACATTCGATTCTCTAAAATAAACCTATTATGAAACTACTAAAACACACTCCTTATATATGGGCAGCAGCTATTGCCCTGATTTTCAGTTCTACTTTTTCTTCTTGTAAAGACGACGAACCCATAGACAATTCATCTAAAACTGGAACTTTAAAACTAGAGTTTGATCACGTCTGGGGCATTGACATGGCGCCCTTCTACATGAATCAAATGTATGTGCACCCCATGTCAAAAGATACCCTCACCATTACCATGCTAAAATATTACATTTCTAATGTGGTATTACATAAGACCGACGGAAGCACATATACCATTCCTGAAAGTTACTATTTGCTTGATCCAAGTAATAACATCATTTCTTTGGAAGGAATTCCGGCGGGAGATTATAACCGGGTCGACTTTCTCATTGGCGTGGATTCATTAAGGAACTTTTCTGGATTGCAAACCGGTGCGCTAAACCCTTCCAACGGAATGTTTTGGAGTTGGTCTACCGGTTATATCTTCGTTCGAGTAGAAGGCACATCTCCTCAATCAGAAACCGGCCTTTTCATGTACCATTTAGGCGGATACGAAGCGCCTTATGTAGCTTCTCATAAAAAAGCCCTCAACTTTGGCAACGAAATACTTTCCATCAATCCCGATGCCAATCCAACAGTACATTTAAATGTAAATGCAGCTAGATTTTGGCACGGTCCGGTGAAATTATCTGAATTAAACATCATTCACAATATTGGTGAAAATGCGGTTTCTATTTCTAAAAATTTCGCGGATGGTTTCTTATTCGATCACATACACCGTTAATTCTATTTTCAGATGAAAAATCCCCGCCTCTTTGGGGCGGGGATTTTGGTAATGCTCTTTTGGCAATCATGCCAAAAGCCGCTTGTTGAAAATCGCGAAGCCATAGAATTTCCGAGCGACTTTCCTCCGGTTCAATACCAAAATCCCAGCAACCCCTTCAACGCCGCTAGCATTGCACTCGGTCGCAAACTTTTTTACGACCCCAATTTATCGCAATCCCGAACCATTAGCTGTGGCTCTTGTCATGCTCAAGTTCATGGATTTGCGGATCATAATTTACCCGTAAGCTTTGGCATTTATGGCAGAAAAGGCCAACGCAACGCCCCTTCTTTAGTCAACTTGGCTTGGATGCCTCGATTCATGTGGGACGGTGGAATCCGACATTTAGATGTTCTTTCCATTGCCCCGTTTACCGATACCACCGAAATGGGAATGACGCTCCCTGCCGTATTAGAACGCGTTCGTGAAAATCCAGAATATGAATCCTATTTCAACCAAGCCTATGGCACCTTCGACGTAGACGAATCGCGCGTACTCCTTCCCCTCTCTCAATTCATGCTCAGCATTATCAGCGACCAAAGCAAATACGACAGGGTAAGGCGTTCACAAGATCAATTTACCCCTATCGAACAAAAGGGCTACGAACTTTTCAAAACGAATTGCAGCACCTGCCATCAAGAACCCTTGCTCACACGAAACGATTTCCAGAGAAACGGGATCACCAATAACGGCAGCGAACTCGGCCGCTTCCGTATCACCCAACTTCCCCAAGATTCATTTGCATTTAAAGTGCCTACCCTTCGCAATGTAGAGCTCACATATCCCTACATGCACAACGGTCGCATCCGCACATTAAAGGAAGTTCTCGATGCCTACAATAATGCCGACCGATCCCATGCCCCTAATTTACCTGCCTTCCATTTGGATGAAAATCAAAAAGAAGCGCTCATAGCCTTCCTAAAAACACTTACCGATTACCGCATGATTTCCAATCTCAACCTATCCGAACCCCGATGAAAAAATACCTAATTATACTCATCAGCCTCATTTATTTACTGCCCCTTAAGGCCTGCGACGTTTGCGGTTGTGGTATCCGTGACGCTTCCTTCAATATGGGTTTCGCACAAAGTATTCGAGCGCATCTATTCCTTACGGGCGTTCAACAATTCTCCTTCCAAACCCAAGTCAACCAATATACCGTAGCCGACAGAGTAACCCGAATTCCCCTTCAATACATACATCAAATATCTGACAAATGGCAAGCCCAAGTCAGTACCGATATCCAACAAATACAACGTACCAACGCCTTTAACGAAAACACAAAATGGTCTCAAATAACCCCTTCCGACCTTTTTATTTCGGGGAATTACCGTCTTTTTGACAACCGTAAGAACATTTTCACGCCTCATCATTATTTATGGTTCGTAGGTGGCACGTTAAAGCTGCCCACTGGATATTATCAAAGTCGCGACAACCAAAAGCGCATGTTGCCCATGCAATTACAATCCGGCAATGGCTCCTATGCCGCTGGCATTCAAACTTCATTTTCGTACCGATATAAAAGCTGGGGCCTTAATTCCATGTTCCAAACCCTAGCCAATGCCACCAATGAATTGTCGTACCGTCAAGGCGCTCAAACACAACTATTGCTGGGTTTCAACCGCGTTTTTTCTCGGGGGAAGTCTAATCACACCTTCATCCCCCAGATTGCCTATGCCTACCAAACATTCCAACCAGACATCCAATACCATACCGCCGTGCCCTATTCAGGTGGTGCCATCCAAAGCATCCAATTCCAAATTGAATGGATTTATAAATCGATTTATGCCTTAGCACAGTATCAACTACCTCAAAATATTTCTGTTCCCATGGGAGCTCCCGTTGTGCAAACGAGCGCCCAATTGCGATTGGGGTACTTAATTGCTTCCCCCAAAAAAGAGATGGAAAAAACGATACGTAAATAGAAAAAAAGACTTTCACCGCTTTTTAGTAATTTTGCTATAATTATGGCAACTACAGCAGATGTATCCGTGGGCGTTTTTATCCGTTATAACGGGGAATTATGTCAAATAACAGATTGGCAACACCGTACCCCCGGAAATTTACGTGCTTTTTATCAAGCAAAAATGCGCCGTGTAAGAGACGGGAAATCAGCAGAAAATAGATTCCGTAGCGGAGAAACGGTAGAAATTCTACGCGTTGAAACCCACGATTTACAATACTTGTACGAAGAAGGCGATGCGTTCGTTTGTATGAATAATGAAAGTTACGATCAAATTCCTATTTCTAAACACTTATTTGGTGAAGGCGCCAAGTTTATGAAAGAAGGCGACACGGTTACCATCGCGTTTGAAGGCGAAACCGCCGTATCGGCAGATGCCCCACAGAGCGTCGTATTAGAAGTTACCTATACCGAGCCTGGTGTTAAAGGAGATACCGCCACCAACACGCTAAAACCTGCCACCCTTGAAACGGGCGCGCAAGTTATGGTACCCTTGTTCGTAGATATTGGCGAGAAAATCAAAATCGATACGCGCACGGGCACGTACATGGAACGGGTAAAATAATCGCAGGCTATGATTAAAACATTGTCTGCCGAACATGCCTTTTTGGCCCCGCCTGAAGCCGAACTGGCCCAAATTGAAAACTCCAAAGTAGCCATTCAGCTGCTGCCTTACGAACATACCTCCAGTTACCATGAAGGGTCTTTCAAAGGCCCTAAAGCCATCATAGAAGCTTCCCATTATGTGGAGTTTTACGACGAAGAAACTGATACTGAGTGCTACCTTAAAACGGGTGTTGCCACCCTTGAGGAACTCGACTTTAAAGGCGCTGTTAACGCAGAGGCTATGGCGTGCATCAGCAATCAAACGCGCGACCTATTAAACCTCAATAAATTTGTAATTTCTTTAGGGGCAGAACATACCGTAACCGGAGGAAT
>JBIKIM010000146.1:0-4266 GCA_044361605.1 Bacteroidia bacterium
CTATTCGCATGCGTCTGTAATGGCCCGCGTTCACGATATGGGCATCCCAATGGTACAAGTTGGCATAAGAGCCCAATGCCGCGAAGAGGCGGAATTGCGGAAATCGGCCCCAAGTATCCAAACTTGGTACGCCCATCAAATTCACCAAAATCCAAATTGGATTCACGAATGCATTGCTGCATTAGGTGAAAATGTATATGTAACGATCGACGCCGATGGTTTCGACCCTTCTGTTGCTCCCGCTGTTGGCACCGCAGAGCCTGGCGGACTGACTTGGTTTCAAGGTTTAGACCTATTAAGAACCGTAGCCGAACAAAAGAATGTAATTGGATTCGATATTGTCGAAATTGCCCCCAGAGAGCAAGATACCCTTACCGAATTTACTATGGCCAAGTTGTGCTATAAATTCATGAGCTATCTGCACCATAATAACCAACTTTAAAATGAACGAGAATCGAATCTACCTCGATAATGCCGCAACCACCCCTCTCGATCCGAGCGTAATCGAAGCCATGGTTTTGATAATGAAAGATCATTATGGAAACCCAAGCTCCACCCACGGACACGGACGTAAAGCAAAAAACATAATTGAAGAATGCCGCAGCCAAATAGCCAAATGGCTTCACTGCAAAGCATCAGAAATATTTTTCACCTCGGGGGGAACCGAAGCCGATAACCTCGCTTTGCGCGGTGCCGCATTAAATTTAGAAATCGATGCCATCATCTCTTCTCCCATTGAACACCATGCCGTAACCCATACCGTTGAAGAAATTTCAGCCCAAAAAGGCATCCCTCTGCATTGGGTTCGCGTTCACAGCAATGGTCATATCGACGTACAACACCTTGAGGAACTTTTGAAACAATGCAAAAAACCCTTAGTGAGTCTCATGCACGCCAATAACGAAATCGGCAACATGATCGAATTGGAAACTATTGGGGCATTAATTCATCAATATAACGGCATTTTCCATTGCGATACCGTACAAACGATGGGACATTTTCCCTTTGATTTGAGTAGTGACCATGTTGACTTTCTCTGTGCCGCTGCCCATAAATTTAACGGCCCCAAAGGCGTGGGCTTCTTGTACGTAAACAAAAAAATCCGTATTCCGGCAGAAATCACCGGTGGGTCCCAAGAACGTGAATTGCGCGGTGGAACAGAAAATGTATACGGAATTGTAGGCATGACCAAAGCCCTAGAGATTTGTTATGCGCATCTCGAAGAAAAGAAAGAAACGATTCAAGCACTCAAAAATCAAATGATGCAACTGCTGACTGAACGTATTCCAGGTATTGAATTCAACGGCGACCCAACAGGTAACTGCCTCTACACGGTGTTGAGCGTTTCGTTCCCACCCTCAGATACAGGTTCTATGTTGCTGTTTAATTTAGACATCGCAGGTATTTCAGCAAGCGGGGGTAGCGCATGTTCCAGCGGTTCCGTTGGTGGCAGCCATGTTATCCAAAATATTCGTCCCAATTCCAATCGAACAACCGTGCGCTTTAGCTTTGGGAAATTTAATACCGCTGCTGAAATCGAAACTACTGTTGAAAAACTCACGCAATGGTACGGCGAAAATTCCTCCATGTCCGTTTAACTTTGCCCCATAAATGCCAACCCTGTACATCACACGGAAAGCCCACTTCAATGCGGCCCACCAGCTTTGGAATGCAAATCTCACCGAAGCTGAAAATTTGAATTTGTTCGGAAAATGTGCCAATCCACATTTTCACGGTCATAATTTTGAACTTTTTGTTTGCGTTAAGGGTCAGCCCAATCCAAAAACCGGATTGGTAATGGACCTAAAAGATCTCAAAAAAATCATTGAACGCGAGGTTATAGAACCCCTAGACCATCAAAATTTAAACCTTGATGTTCCTTGGCTTAATGGCATCATGCCCTCTATTGAAAACGTTGTTGTTGCCATTTGGGAACGCATCCAACCACACCTGCCAAACGGAGCCTTACTGCATAAAATTACCCTTTGGGAAACCCAGAATAATTTTGTGGATTACTACGGAGAGGATTAATCGACTAATTCCGAAAGTCGTTTCTTTTTTACTTCTCCCCATAAAAATCGCATAACCGACATTTGGAAAGCCAAAAGCAATACAAACCAAAGCATGTGCGGCGTTTCTAAAGAATCCATTAAACCTTGCCCAATTTCTGACAATCGAATTCGGAAATGAAGCAATAAACTAATTGATAACCATAACGTTAACAAAGCTGAAATCGTGCACAATAAGAATTGCAACTTTGGAGTCTGCGGAAAAAAAATAGCCACTAAACAACTCACCGATAATACCATTAACATACCCAAATGTCCATAATTGGTAGACCAAACAGGTTGTGTAGAATCTTTAAAAACCTTGGCTTCGCTCCAAAACTGTGAAAACTCGATATAAATCACTTTCCCATCTCGGTATATAATTTCATTCACAATCGGGTTTTCCATAAATAGCATGAATCCCAAAGCAAATACTAAGAATAGGTATAATGTTTGAATTCTAAATATCATTAGGCCTCCTTCAATTCAACAGCCAGACTCAATTGAACGCGTATCGTTGTGCGTTTAAACGGCGTACTCTCTTTTACAAAAATAAGCCCTTGGTGATAATCTTCAACGATCCGTTTCGCTAAAGAAAGACCCAGGCCCCAGCCCCGCTTTTTTGTAGTAAAACCAGGCTTAAAAATATCCTTTACTTGGCTTCTTGAAATGCCTTTTCCCGTATCGGTAATATCCATATAAACTTTGTTGTTTCTGGATTCTACGGTACAACGCAGCACACCGCTTCCATCCATGGCATCAACACTGTTTTTTACTAAATTCTCAATAACCCACTGAAATAAATTCACGTTCATCATAACAGATAAGGGCTCTTGGGGAATATCCCAATCGAATGCAACACCCCTCCCAATTCTGGATTCCATATATTCTAAGGACTCCCGAACTACCCGATTAAAGTCACGAACTTTTAAAATAGGCTCCGACCCAATTTTTGAGAATCGTTCCGTTATAATTTTTAACCGATCCACATCTTTTTTCATTTCTTCGGCGGCATTATCGGGAATAATATCGTTTTCTATACACGTAACCCAACCCATTAAACTTGAAATTGGGGTTCCCAATTGGTGCGCCGTTTCCTTGGCAAGTCCCACCCATACTTGATTTTGTTCGGAACGGGTAGAATACGAAAAGGCAGAATAGCTAACGAGTACAAATAAGCCCACTATTGCTAAAACCAAATACGGATAATATTCCAACTGCTTCAACACACTACTTTTCCCATAATATACCCGGTACGTAGTTTGTTCATCGATTGGAATGCGTATCGCGGTATTTTCTTCCGAAAAACCTTTAAGGATCTCCTGCAATTCTTTATCATTCAGTGTTTTTTTATCATTTCCTATATTTATATACTGGATGATACGACCGGTTTCACTTACGAGTATCGCAGGAATTGTTTCATTCGATTGGATTATCTTCAACTCAAAGCCCAAATCGCCCTGGGCATCGGGGTCCGATAAAATACGCTCCGCATCGGCCCAAATTTCCATTTTTTTGGTTTCTTCCACGGCAATTTTATTCACCAAACGCTGCGATAAATACAGCGTAAGGATGCTAATTAATACCGCTAACAACAATAAAATTATCTTTATAAATCTACGAACTTCAAAGGCATTTATAGTGTTCTTAGAAATCATTGCTTTCTCCCCCGAATATAATTGATAAGAAGTTGAACGTCTTTACCCACCTCATACTCTTTTGCATATACGTGATTCACATCGGCCTCGAAGGTTGTTTCGGTCCACGGACCGCTAGCCCATACTACGCCTTGTCGCAACTTCGGTAAAAATGCAGCCGAATGGAGTCCTTGATAACTCACCCAGGTTTTATGCCCGATTAAAACCGCCAAAATGTTTGCATACAAGATTCTCCAACGTTCAGCAAATAAAAAGAACACCCCCAAAGGCATGAAAGCAATCAAGCCCACAGCAACCAATACGTCAAAAATGCGTTTGCGGCGTTTGTAATACGACTCGGCCAATGCGTAATGAACTTCTAGGGTAAATAATTCGCCTGGATCATTTTTGCTACTGGAACCAATAATAAATTCCCCTTTGTTGGGGGCTATTTTTAACTGGATATTTTGGTCCGCAAAAGCCGACATTACCTCAATTATCCGGGTATTCGAAACGTCTTTAGAACTAAAAATGAGGGTATTGGCCGCGTAAATCTCGACCACTTCGCTCAGTTGGCCTAT
>JBIKIM010000324.1:0-2628 GCA_044361605.1 Bacteroidia bacterium
GTTTTCGATCCATATCGTTTGGTCTTTTTGGCATGCAAACAACTGCATGGCCAAGTCGTTTTCAAACGTTTCAGTGCAGGGCTGTGGCAGTTGGCCTAATGACCCAAAGGCACTGCCTTTATGATGAGCCAAGCCTTCCAAATCGATAATCTGTTCTCCCTTTTCCGCAAGTCTATGAAGCATTTCAGTTTTACCCGATCCTGTGGCACCTCCAACTACTAAAAGGGGATATTTGATTTCAAATTGGTCCAAGACCCACTTGCGGTAGCTTTTATATCCGCCGTGCAACCGTGTTACTGGATTTCCGGACCACTGAAATAGGGTAGCGGAAATTAAGCTACGTAATCCGCCTCGCCAACAATAAAAAACCAAGGGATTTCCCAAAAGAGATAATTCTTGATACCGATCAAATAACTGTGGCATTATAGGACCCACCAATTCTAATCCTTTTCTTACGGCTTCAGTGCGGCCTTTTTGCTTGTATAAGGTGCCAATTTCTATACGGGCTTCGTTATCAAGCAACGGAACGTTAATGGCACCCGGCAGATGGCCTTTAGAAAACTCAGTTTCGCTGCGTACATCAATAAACGTGTACGATTTTAGTTGCGCGATGATCTCTTCAATTTGAAGGTTTTGCGCGTGCATGGTTTATTCTATAATTTCGAGGACCGAGCGATAAGCCAATACCGATTCACCATACTTGGCAAAGGTTTTTTGCATAAGAGCGGGACCGAAATCGCGGCGGTATCGTTCCAGGGTATCTACGTTTTCGCACGTGTATTGGATGGCGTAATTAATATCCTCATCCGTTGACTCGGTACTTAAAAGCTTTAATATTTTGAAGGAAATAAAACAACCGGTTTGCATTACCTCAGGAATGTGCTCGTTTTTCATCCAATCGAGCCATTCGCTCGACGCAGATTTAAGCATATTGCAGGTTACGTTGTAAACAATCATGCTTCTGAAATACGCACGCGGTAATCTTCCATTATTAAATTGGCTAGCAATTTTTTTGCGGCGGTGTGTGCTGTTTCTTCCGCGATTTGGGCATCGCTAGCCTCTATATCTAGGGTAATAAACCGCCCAACGCGCACTTCCGATATGCTATCAATGCCAATGCGGGGCATACTTTGTGTAACTGCTTTACCCTGAGGGTCTAAAAGCCCTTTTTTAGGCAGAATTTCAATTTCAGCTAAGAATTTCACACCACAAAAATAAGGATTAAATCTCCCAAGGAATTAACTTAGCCGAAAAATATGCAGAACATACGTTTCTTCGCCGTGGGTATATGCCTTTTGTTAGGCGCGTATTCTTGTCAAAACCAGACAAGTAAAACAACCAATGTTGAAACCGATACCAGTGTCCAAACTATGGATGGGTATGTGGCCTCTGAAAGCGATTTTGTAATAACGCCAACGACGCGCCCCAACATGCACGTGATTGGAAAAAGCTTCCCCAATGTGAAACCAGAATCGCTTAAAACCCTCATCATTGGCACGGTTGCCGGCTTGAACCAAATAATAGCCGATAGCAATCGCATTATAATGGGGCCTATTATGGCTATTTATGGGGAATTACCCGTGCCTAATGCGCCCCAAACCATTTTCGTTGGAATACCTATAAATAAGCCTATTAAAAACCGAGAATTCGGGTTTATTGAATTAAAAGAGGGCCGTTTTCACAAAGCGAAAACGATGGCAGGCTTGGGCGAAAGCGCCCCGTTTTGGTCTCGCGTTGCCGATCGGGTTAAATCCGATGGGTATCGTGTAGAACCTCCGTTTATTGAGTATCCGTCTGATACCCGTACGGGAGAAATGACCTCTGTTATTACCTACAGCAATTTACTTTTACCGGAAATAAAACCGTGATAACTCCAGCTTACTTGAAGCCCGGCGATGCCGTTACGTTGATTTCCCCCGCAAGGTTTATGGATATGGGGGCGTTGGCGCAGTTTCAAGAATGGGTCAATGAACAAGGGTGGATTTTACGACTCGCTCCGTCTCTTGGTGCGCAGCTTCATCAGTTTGGGGGAAGCCAATCCGAACGTCTTTCCGATATCGTTTGGGCTTTGAACCAAACGGATATTAAAGCGGTATTTACAGCTCGGGGAGGGTATGGATGTATGCAGCTGCTTTCGGAATTGCGTAAACTGGATTTTGCAGCAAAACCGAAATGGTGGATAGGTTTTTCAGACATAACCGCAATCCATATTACCTTAAATCAGCAGGGCTTAGCCACTATGCACGGTCCTATGGCTATGCAGTTTTTAGAAGAATCAAAATGTTCTAAAACAAGTCGTTTAGCACTTTCTGATCGTTTAAAGGGGCATGAATTTTGTTTGAACGTGTTGGCGGATACATCCGCAATAGGGCAGCCGGAGTATATTGGAGCTGAATCGGATCGCGCTTTTTCAGGAATGCTGTGGGGCGGTAACCTAAGCATGATTTTTGCCATGTTGGCGGCTGGTGCGAAACCTCCGAAGGGCCCGACAGTACTTTTTGTTGAAGACTTGGACGAATATTTATATCACATCGATCGCATGTTGCAAGCCTTATACAATTCGGGGATTTTGGAAAATACAGTGGCTGTAATCGCCGGAAGCATGACAGACATGCACGATAATGCGAT
>JBIKIM010000016.1:0-9390 GCA_044361605.1 Bacteroidia bacterium
ATGGTTGGTGCACACCCCGAGGAATCTATTAAGGGGGATCCTTCTTTTCAAACAGATAATCAGTTTGACCCTAAAAAGGTGGAAGATATTTTCCGCCAAGCAAAGTCGAACGCCACCTTGCGCAAACAATTGGGTACCTATGTTGACCGTATGCGTCAAAATGAAATCGAAACCCGTTATGCTACCTATGTTGCCAAAGCACGTGCCTTTACAACTAAAGTAGAACAAGGTTACCAATATAAAGGCTCAAATGAAAGTGTAAATGGTAAGTTGCTCGCAGTAAATCTTGAATTCATAAAGGATGGAGACGTTAAAATAACCGATTCAGACGTTGAGGAATATCTCGATCTAAACAAAGAGAAGTTTAAAATCACCCAAGAGAAGCGTGATTTTAAATATGTGGTTTTCAATATTGTACCCTCTACAGAAGACACGTTGGATGCTCAAACACGCGCATTGCGTGTGGCCCAAAGCTATGCACGTATGTCTGAAAAACCCGATACCTTGGGGGCTAGCGGATTTGTGCGTCGTTCCGATCTAAGCAACGACAAAATGCCAGCCGTGGTTAAAGACTCTTTATGGGATGCCCGTTTGGGTAGGGTTGTAGGACCTGTATATAAGGAAGGTGTTTTCAGTGTATATCAAAAAGTAGCTGAAATAAAAGATTCAGTTCCCGTTGTTAATGTTTCTCATATCCTAATTCCTTTTACAGGTAAATTACCAAACGGAACAGAAATAAAAGATTCCATTCAAGCAGAAGCAGAAGCCAAAAAGGTTTACGCTATGGTTGCCGGCGGCAAAACGATAGCTGAATTAGCGGCGGATTATTCAAGCGATCCAGGTTCAGCAAGTAAAGGTGGAACCTACGGTTGGGCAAATCCCAATCAATATGTAGCGGCTTACAAAAACTTTTGCTTAACGGCTACGAAAAACCAATTGGGTTTAGTGAAGACAGAATACGGTTTCCACATTATGAAAATGATGGACGATCCCGATTACCGAATGATCCGTTTTGCCATGAACAGTGTGGAAATTGGCCCAGGAAGTAATACCGTTAAATTAGTGGATGAAAAAAGTCGCAAATTCAAAAATCAAATTGACCCAAGTAAGTCCGAAACATTTGACAAAGCAGTAGAAAAGTTTGCTTTAATTCCTTTGGTAGCGAATGATTTTGGTTCTGATCAACGTTCTATTGGAGGTATTTCTGATATGAGTGAAATACGTCAATTGAATTATTGGTTATTTGATGAAAAAAGAGCGAATAATGATATTTCTGAAATATTTGCATTTCCAACTAAACACGTAGTAATCAAGTTAGAAAATGTAAAGCATGTAGGATATGCCACGGCACAAAATGTGCGCAAACAAATTGAACCTGAAGTACGTAAGTTCATCAAAGGAAAATTGTTAGCCAAGAAGATGGAAGAGGCGTATGCTAAAGAAAAAGACTTTAACAAACTAGCCCAGCAATTAAACGGAAACGTGGTTGATTTAGATGTTGCCCGTTTCGGACAAGGATTTTTACCTCAAATTGGAAGCGAGTTTGGTGTATTGGGTGCCGTTTTTGGTCTAAAAGAAGGCATCACAAGTAATCCAATTATTGGTAAAGAGGCTGTAGCCATCATAAAGGTCGCAAAATTAAACAAGGTAGAAGTACCAGCCTCAGTTTACAACACGCCTGAAGGAGATGATTTTAGCCGCCAGCCTAGCTTTATGTTAAACCGTCTGCAAGAAGTATTAATGCGTGAAGGAAACATTCAAGATTTCCGATACAAATTTGAGTGGAATAATTAATAAGGCCACTTTGAAAATAGTAAAGCCGCTCTCAGGAGCGGCTTTTTTTTTGATTTAATTAATCGCATTAATACAAGATAAGGCGCGAATATTGTTAAATCGCTGTACTTTTGTATTATGTCAGCCATTACACACGAACAATCCCTTGAGAATTTTTCCGAACAATTTGAATATGCCATTAATCACTACCGTGCTCATGGAAAAAATATCCATAAATTCAGAAACGTAATTATCGGTGGTTTAGGAGGTAGTGGTATTGGTGGTCGCATTGCGCGGGCCTATTTTATCAATGAAATGCCGATTCCTGTAGAGGTGTTTTCAGATTATAGTGTCCCTGCTTATGCCAATGAACAGACCTTAGCCATTCTATGTTCCTATTCTGGAAACACGGAGGAAACGCTCACTATGTTTGGCGAAGCACAGGAAAAAGGGTGTGAAATTATTATTATGGCCGCGGGTGGCACGTTAACAGAATTGGCTAAAAAGTATGAATTGCCAACGTATACGATTGCCTTGGGTTATCAGCCCCGTATGACCTTAGGATTCGCCCTATCAAACTTGTTATTGATATTAGGTGAATTGCTAGGTAAAGATATGATCCCGTCGTTAACCGCCTTGCAAGGGCAGTTTAAAAACCACGAATCAGCAATCTTAAGGGCGAAAGAAATGCATGCCTGCTTTAAAGATCAAATTGCCAACACGTTTGTAATCGTTACCGATGCGGCGTACGAAGCGGTGGGGATTCGCGTATGTCAGCAAATTCAAGAAAATGCCAAAGGTGAGGCCTTTATGTCCGTATTACCTGAGGCAAATCACAATATGATTGAGAGTTATTATCAGAAGAGAGATAATAATTTCTTGTTTTTAAACAGTGGGAATAACGAACGGGTGAATGCGCGTTTTGAGTTTTTGAATCGGCTCTTGACGGAGAAAGGGAATCGTATTTATCAATATCCCATTAAGGATTCAAGTTTGTCTTCTTTATTTGAGGTAATACATGCCTGCGATTGGTTGAGTATTTGGGCTTCCGACGATAAAAAAGAAAACAATATGGAAGTGGCTATCATTATGGAGTTGAAGGGATATCTAGCCCAGAAGTCATAAGCATGAGCGAAGCGCTTACGGTAACGTTTTTAGGCACGGGTACCTCTCAAGGGGTTCCTCCCATTGGGTGTAACTGCGATGTGTGTTTGAGTCAAAACCCTAAAGATAAACGTTTAAGAAGCAGTATTTACCTGCAATACAAAGATAAATGTCTTGTAATTGATACCGGTCCTGATTTTCGGTATCAATTGTTACGAGAGGGTATTAGCGACGTAGATGCGGTACTATTTACCCATGAACATCGCGATCATACCGGCGGACTCGATGATGTTCGTCCGATTAATTTCAATCACAATGAAAAACGCATTCCGGTTTATTGTCATAAACGGGTGCTAGATGCCTTTAAGCTCCAATACAGTTATTTTTTTCAAGAGGTGCCGTACCCTGGAATTCCATTGGTTGATTTTCATCTTATTTATGAAAATGAGCCTTTTGAGGTTATTGGATTGCCTATTGAACCGATAGAAGTGCTGCATTATCGATTGCCTGTTTTGGGATTCCGATTTGGGAAGTTTGCCTATATCACAGATGCCAATTTTATATCGGAACAAGAATTAGCCAAATTAGTGGGCGTTGAAATACTCGTATTGAATGCCCTGCGCAGAACGCCACATATTAGCCATTTTACCCTAGAAGAAGCCACTGAATTGGCGTTGGGAATTAGGGCCAAGCAAACCTATTTTACGCATATGAGTCATCAAATAGGCTTCCACGATGCCGTGTGTGCGGAATTACCCGATGGTATCGATTTGGCTTATGACGGTTTAAAGATTGTTATTGAATAAAAACAAATTTCCCCAAAGCGGTTTCGCTGCCGTCTTGGTTAATGGCAAAAATAAAATACACGCCACTATTCGGGCGGGTGCCATCAAAACGCAAGCCATTCCAAATGGCTTTGCTTCCGTTAGATTTGGTTTGAAATACCACGCGGCCTTGCACGTCGGCAATGCGCACTTCTGAATTTTGCGCCAATCCATCAATGGTGATATCGCCTTCGTATTTGGGATAAACAGGATTGGGATACACCTTTATTTCACCGAAGGTGTTACTGCCGTTACCTGCATCGTTTTGGTAGGAAATAATTCCGAAATCAGTACCAATAAATAGCTCTGAGGAGTAATCTACTTGACCTAGGCAAATAGTGCGGTTCGATAGCAGCGGACTGTTTTCTTTGGTGAAATGTTTAATAACCCGTTGGCCGTACTCATCGATGCAAAAAACACCGTTGGTGGTGGCAAACCATTTTCGATTGCCTCCGTCGACCAAGATATCGCGGATATATTCTTCGCCCATTAAATAGCCTACCGACCCGTCTTGTTCTACGATAAATCGGTCAATTTTAGGATTTACAAAAGGATCTCTACCGGTGAAAACATTGAGTCCTTGGTTTGTTCCTATCCAAACATAATCGTTTTTATCGCTTTTAATGGAAAGCACTTGATTGCTTACCAGTCCATTATTTTGAAGGATTTTAACCCATTTGTCGTCTGTAGGACTGTTAATGTCGGCCCCTTCGTGAAATACCCAAATACCGCCACCTTGCATGATGAACCATTTCCGATCGAGGTTATCGATGTGCAAACCAATGACATCGTTTTCGTTGTTTCTCATGTTCAGCGAAAACCAAGTACCTGCCGCGTTTTTGTATAGTAATGCCTTATTGTTATTTCTGTTAACCACCCATAAACCGCCTTTTGAATCGATACCCATTCCGCCAATATGGATAAACATACTGTCGTTAATTCGTTTTAGGGGGGAATTGGTTTCATCAAAACGTGCGGTTATGTTGCCTTGGGAAAACTCAATCATTCCAAAACTATGACTGGCCGCGTAATAGCGGTCGTTTAGTGGATTGTGGGCCACAAAAATATAGTCGTATAAATTGCGACTAAATGTGGACGGGATTTCACTCCTCCAACCGTCTTGATTGTATAAATAATATCCTGCGGTATTGAAGGCGTTTCCAAATGTGGCACTTACACCGCCGCCTGCGCTGAGCAGGGTATTGCCCGACTGCGTCATGCTGAAAATAGATCGGTTTGGCGGACCATTAGGTCGGAATGAAAGTTCTCCGTTGGGGTCTTTTTTGATAACACCGGTTTTTAATCCCGTGCAAAACCAATAAATACCATCTTGCGCTTGGGTGGCATTAACGACAAGGTTAATGGATTGGGTTTTTACCGTACCTTGATTGAAGTTGGTAATACTACCCGGTCTAAATATGTGCAGCCCTTGGGTATTGGTAAATATATCGGCTACGGCTTCGGTGCCATTGGTAAGGACTTTAGTGGAGCCGAGGAAGTAGGTGTAAACAATTTTACCAGATTCGAATATGAGAGAATCGTTGTAATTGTGCAAAAAACGGGGCAGCGGAATTTCTTTGAAGTTTTGCCATTGTTGGTAATCGTTTAGGTTTACAAAAGGGTTCCAAGGAGCCCGGCGTATTCCCTCGAGTGTAGCTACATAAATAGAGTCAGCTACGACGCAAGCGCTTTTGATGGCTTCTTGTTTACCGAATTCTCCAATGGACGTGTAACTATCCCGAATTTCAAATTTGTTAAGATCAAGAATTAAAATTCCAAATTCTGTTGCAATTATCGCATCGTTTCCAATAAAGGAAATGGAATTGATTTGCTTGTTTCCCTGCTGGGGTTTATTTCGAAAGCCCATTACTGGGACTATTTTTTGATCGTTAATCAGCAAATCAATGCCCCCGTCAATATAGCCCAAAACCAAGATGTTTTTTTGGGAATTGAACTTCATAGCCGTGATTTCATTCGCCCAAAACCCATCGGTTTTGCGCAATACTGTCATCTGTCCGAAATTATCAGTGCGCCACAAACCGTTATCGGTAGCGGCATATACATATTTTTGAGTGGCTTGGCAAAATTTGGGGGTGTGGTAACTTAGGTGGGTGCGCCAAGAACCCGTTGGAATCAATAATTGGTTTTGTGCGTTAAGGATGGCATTACCGAAAATTAGGTTTCCCAAGAGAAAAAAAAGAATGCGCGATTGGATTTTGCTAAAGGGTTTCATTAGTTAAACGTATAGCGCAATTCAATACCAAAGTCGGTTAATGATGTATAAAATTGGGTGGCAATTTTTGGATCCATGATATTTCGATTGTATCGAGCGGCCAAGTTTATTTTCTGATTGATTTGATACGTTATCGAAGGGTTAATTCGTATGTTCATCATACCAGCGGTATATCGGTTCACATTGACATCTATTTTGCGAATGATGGTGGTATTGTCGCTTATGCTAATGGCTAAGTCGAAACGGAAATCATTAGGTAGAAATATACGACGTCCTTTTCGTTTTATGGGAAGCGTTAATCCAGCAACGCGGTAACCGGCATTCAACGTGAATTCATTTTGGCGCATTTCCGTCAAGTTGAAACTTGCAGCAAATAACTTCAATATACGATTACGCTTGTATTCCATACCAAGTGTCCAATTGTTTTTGGTCGTGAAGTTCAATCCAATGAGCGGGAAGAAGCCTTCTGATATGGTTACGTCAGCAATTTGATATAAGGGAATAAAATCAGTACCAGATTCTGGGGTCGCCGTTTGGTCAAATTTCAAGTTACGTTGATAATTACCAACGGTATAGGTGCCTTTGTACGCGTGTTTGATATTGATATTGGTAAATATATCCTCCAAAAAGGGCAATTTAGAAAGACCGTTGTAGTCAATATTCCAATTAGGCATAGGCAAAGTGGGGAAAATACCCAATTCGGTACGACCCACATCCAACCCACTGTAGGCTGCGTAAAAACCGCCTAAAATTACGTCTTGTGATGTTTTGCTGTAACCCATAGGAAATCCAGTAGCCGAATCAATTAAAGTTGCCCCGATGCGTGAATCTTGCAATTGAAGTCGGCTTGCCACCGTATACCGGTTGGCTAAAAAGGCATCAAAAACAGGATTGGGATGATTTTCATTTTGGGATATGTCCTTCACGAAGTGGGTAGAAAGGAACATCCCTGAAATCGAGAACATACCCGTTTCCGTTAAACCCTGATCCATCCATTGGGTCCCATCGTATTTGAAAATACTTTGTGTGCCTTTGGTTTCGTTTCTGAGGAAACTCAATCGGATTCGGAAATCTTTCAATGGTTCTATGGTAACGTTACCGGAAATATTGCGGGTAAAATTACTTTGATAAAAATTAGCTTGACGGGTGTCGTTGCGCAAGGCGCCACTTTCGGCCATTTTGTAACGCATGTTCGGATCTTGCAAACCAAACGCATATCCAATTCCAGGTTCTAAGTGCCGGAAATTAAAACCAAAATAATCAGGTCGATGGGCAAATCCAGGTAACTGATTGTTCTCTTTTTGGTTCACATTAATGTTGGCATTTTTAAACATCGTCAAAAAGTCACCCACAATAACCTTGAGAGGGTGTGGAGGTTTCATGCTTGTTTTTCCCCGCTTTAAGGCACTCGCATCTTTATCGTCGTCGAGATCATCGGCATCGGGTTTTTCTGATACCCGTTTGGGTTTGCGATAATCGCGTAGCCAAGGAATTTTCGTGTAGAGTTGCGTGAAATTAAACTGCGAGGTAACGTTTATGTCTTGACTGTTTTGCAAGGTATTTCCAAGCGTGGTGAAAGCAGGTGGTGCCATTCGCCATTCAAAACTACCGTTATACGTAGCGCTGGCATTAATCCATTTAAGCCAGCCGATTTTAGAAAAGGGCAGGGTATAGGTAAGATTCACCGATTGATAGAAACGGCTGGTGCGTCCAAATCCTTTGAATTCGGATAGTACGGAATCCTGTTTTTCTCTCGAATCAATTTTCCCGAAAGGTTCCTCGATACGGGCCTCTACATTGGCTACGTAATTCAAGTTAATGCTGCGCGTTAATGGAATTGCGGTATTGTAATTTCTATTTAAGGTGAAATTCTTATCAAACAACCTCGGATTTACTTGCTTGAAGTTGTTGTTATTTCGGGCTTGGTTTTCGCTGTATAACCGATTCAATTGCATTTGAGACGTGAACGAGGAGGGCAAAATATTGAAGTTGATGTCTCGTATCAGTTGTAAATGTTTGCTTTTAAGTTGTTTGAATGGGGTTATGAATTTGGTGTTTATAGAATAGGCATATCCCAATGTAGCTTGTGTCGTATTGATAAAGTATTCTTCAATCTGTTGGTTACGGCGGTAATTACTCTGATAGCTATAGCTACCGTTAAAATTAGATACCGACCAAGGCATCGGTTTTTTATTTCCAGGTGTGGCCACCTTAAAGTTGTTGATATTGAAACTGAAAAGAGAATTATAGTCTTCTGCTGCTTTTCTGATAGATTCTCTTACGGTTTCCGAAGAGAGGGCGGACAGATAATTTTCTAGATTAATATCGGGATTAAGGGGATTGAATTTAGGTCTTACAAAACTTTCAGACCAACCTACATACATAGGAATACTCACCCCTGCGGTGACAGGGAAAAACTTGCCTAACTCTAAGTTGGAGGCGATATCGTAATTGTAGTTATTGGTTAAACTGCGGTCATTGAGCTTTTTGTCTACATCACCAAATCCGATGGTTCGAATAGAACCTGACAGGTTTAACTGACCAAAATCTGCGAGTTGCGCTTGTAAATTGGCCAAGGCTGCCCAACCGCCTGAGTTGGCAATGTCTTTTACGCGAAGTTCATTGGTCCATATTTCAAAACATTTCGGCGTAGGGCTGTTGTTTTTTAGCCCTATCATCATAACCCGCACGTTACTTAAATCGGGTAAACCCATGACCGTAATTTTCCCTTTTTCTATGGGCTTTATATATGGTGCCGTCATAGGCCACGCATTATTTTGTCGGTCAATTTTTAAGTCGTACAGCTTTTGAAATTCTAAATCTATGAGATTGTCATTGGGCCAAATGAGGTTATCGGCGCCCGAGGTATTCGAACTAATGAAACCGCGAGTCATTTTAAGGGGTACTTCATACTCGTAATAGTTATTGGTCAAATCCGTACCAAAACGCATAATTACAGATACCTCACCGTCTTCGATAGTATTGGGTTCAAACTCTTCGGCATGCACAAACATTTGCATACGTGAATAGTTTCGGATATCGTATTGTACTGTTTTAAACGCGCCACGAGCGTCGCCCGGCATCAAGTTGCACGTAACTAGGGAAAGTGCTTGTTCGTTTTCTAAAACCGTTCCCAAGCTGGCCATATTTTGAACCCGCTCGATGCCAGGAGGGGTCACATAGGCGATGGGACTTCTTTTGCTATTTTCTTCTAAATTAACGGTGCTGACCACGAATTTGGTGCCGTCGTTAGGGTCGGCAGGAACAATCACGCCGGGATTTTTCAAAGAATTGGTATAACGACGCCAATCGGCACGAACCATATTGATATAGCCAAATCTTAAAACGGCAGGATCATTGAATTGGGTCACTACCATGCGCATAAAACGGATGCTCTTGAAATCGGAAATATTACCGTATGCTTTTTCGAATTCTCGAATCGGTATCTTTAACTGA
>JBIKIM010000325.1:0-2620 GCA_044361605.1 Bacteroidia bacterium
CATTAGCAGCTTCTCCGTCGATATCCCCTCCTAGTTGTGTCCAAGTTCCCGATACATTTTGATACACCCGAACCGAACCAGAATCAGTTCCACTTCCATCATTATTGAAAGCTCCAATGGCTACAATGGTTCCATCACCAGAGATCGAAACACTCCAGCCACTTCGATCCCCATCAGCTTCTCCATCGATATCCCCACCCAGTTGCGTCCAAGTTCCTGATACATTTCGATACACACGAACCGAACCAGTTTGATCTCCACTTCCATCATTACCATAAGCTCCAATAGCTACGGTGGTTCCATCACTAGAAAGGGAAACACTATAACCACTAAAATTATTAGCAGCTTCTCCGTCGATATCCCCACCTAGTTGCGTCCAAGAGCCCGATACCTTTTGATACACACGAACCGAGCCAGCATTACTTCCACTTCCATCATTCCTATAACCCCCAATAGCAACAATGCTTCCATCAGTTGATAGGGAAACACTCCAACCACTTATATCACTAACAGCTTCTCCGTCGATATCGGCACCTATTTGCGTTTGTGCCATACTCAATAATGGCAATAAAATAAAAAGTAATACTTTTTTCATAATTGTTTAAATCTTAATTATTTTTTTATTGTGGTAAATGTATAAATTAAAATCGTTAGTAGGAAAAATAAGTAAGTTGAGAGTTTGAAATTCCCCAGCTGGCGCGAGCAGAAATAAGACCCGGATCGCTCGGATATGTCAACGCAACGTTAGCGCAGAATTGCATTCTGTGCCCACAAAGTTGAGCCCCCAGCTGGCGCGAGCAGAAATAAGTTCAAAGGCTAGTGCGAGTGTCTCACTCGTACCCGCAAAACCTAATCCATTCAAACCCGAGCGGAAAGGTGTTATGTTTAAAATGAAAATTTTGTATTCCCTGCAAGGTTTACAAAACCTTGTAGAGTTGTTTATTGTTGTTTTAACATATATACCTACAAGGTCAAAAAAGACCTTGCAGGATTACAACCTTATGTTTAAAGATAAATCTATTAAGGAAATATCGGCATATCCGCACTATCGGGTTTTGAAATTGCGCTAAGTGGGTTATTCATAATATTCTTCTCTAGTAGCTGTTATTTCTTTTTGTTGATCTCTATTTTTAAATACCATAATCAACGGAAACTTTAATTTATTAAAAAGGTCATTATACTCACAATAATTTTTTAAATCACTCATAGTATATTCGTTTAATTTAATGATGGTATCATTAATTTTAATGCCAGCAATCCCAAAAATTGATTTATCTACTATTGAAGCAACAATAACATTTTCTTCATTATAGCTGAATCCAATATTTGAAATTTCTCTTTCTTTATTTTTAGCGTCAATAGGTGTTATAAATAATTTATTATTAGTTACATCTATAATTACATGATTTTCTTGCAGTATCTTGTTACCTAAACTGTTAATTTTCAAATCACTAACTGCTATACTTTGAGATTTATAAAAATTTCCAAATTTCACATTTTGTTTAAAATAATCAATATCCAATAGTTTACTGGAATTTAAACTAGCCGTTATCTGCTTTTTACTCTTAATTAGTTTAGCATTTTTTTCTAATAAGCCAGAATTAGTGTATGTATTAACGTAGCCATTTGCATATCCTGTATCAAATAATACCCAAAGACTTCTTCTTCCATTAATTTTAACATATGGGTTTCCCATCTTTAATTTTAAGTGTAAAGAATTTTGAAACATTTGACTTTGTATCTTATCTCTATCGTTAGTTATTGTCAATATTTTTGTTGAAGGATTAAAATAAAAATAACCTTGCTTTAAAATATTCCAACCTATAATTCCATCAAATTTATCATTACAATTTTGATTAAATAATTTTGATTTAGTAGAACTAACTCTAATACCATTAATTAGTAAACTATCAATAGACAAATTAGTTCTGAATGTCGCACCACTTGAAAGTTGTCCATGTGCATCCAAGGCTACTGATTTTTCTGTATTTAAAATATTTAACTCTGTCAATAAATCTTCAGAGACTACAGTATCTGCACCAGTGTCAAAAATAAAACTATACTGTTTTTTAGAATTATTTATACGAACTTTAATGACAACAAATCCATCTTCAATTGTGTAAGGTGTTTCAACAAAATAAATTTGTTCTTGTTGTAAAGGATTATAATTTGACTCCATGATTTTATTACCAAATACGCCCCTTACTATAGATACACAAGAAGTAAAAATAAGAGTAATTATAAATAATAAAAAATATTTTAAATTCATCATAAAATATAGATATTAACCCGTTGGGTGTAATTAAATTGTTTGATTTTTAATATTGTTTATTGGTCTATCAAAGATGAATTTATTGATATACTGTACTAATGTTAATGCTGTTATTTTTGCTAAAATTCTTGTTTTAAAACCCGGATCGCTCGGATATGTCAACGCAACGTTAGCGAAGAATTGCATTCTGTGCCACCCCAGCTGGCGCGAGCAGAAATAAGTTCAAAGGCTAGTACGAGTGTCTCACTCGTACCCTCAAAACCTAATCCATTCAAACCCGAGCGGAAAGGTGTTATGTTTAAAATGAAAATTTTGTATTCCCTGCAAGGTTTACAAAACCTTGTAGAG
>JBIKIM010000326.1:0-2618 GCA_044361605.1 Bacteroidia bacterium
TCCAAGTGGGGGTATTCGCAATACCTTTGAAGCCCGCGGTTATACCGCTTGGGATCCAAGCTCACCCGCCTTTATCCTTGAAAAAGGAGGCGTGCGTACCCTGTGCATTCCTACTATTTTTGTTTCGTATACAGGTGAAGCGCTTGACTACAAGGCGCCGTTGTTAAAAACATTGGCTTTTGTGCGCAAAGCGGCTACCGATGTGTGTCAATATTTCGATACCGATGTTCGCGATTGTTCCGTTTCCTTGGGCGTGGAACAAGAGTATTTTTTGGTACGTGAAGATTTATACCAATCGCGTCCTGATTTGATGTATGCGGGTCGTACGTTAATCGGACACACGCCTGCGAAAGGTCAGCAAATGGAAGATCATTATTTTGGATCGATTCCTACGAAGGTTCAGGCCTTCATGAATGATTTTGAACAGCAAGCACATCGCTTGGGCATTCCGTTGCGCACCCGACATAATGAGGTAGCGCCCGGTCAGTTTGAGTGCGCGCCGCAGTTTGAAACTTTAAATTTGGCGGTAGATCACAATACCTTGCTCATGGATGTAATGGGTGCAGTGGCTACGGATCACGGTTTGCGGGTATTGTTGCACGAAAAGCCTTATAAAGGAATCAACGGCAGCGGCAAACATAATAACTGGAGCTTGGTAACGAGCACCGGCGTTAATTTGCTTTCCCCCGGAAACAGTCCGCAATTGAATTTGCAGTTTTTGACGTTCTTTATTAACGTAATCAAAGCGGTTTACGACCATGCCGATTTATTGCGTGCGAGCATTGCTACGGCAGCCAATGACCACCGTTTGGGGGCCAATGAAGCGCCACCGGCAATTATGAGTGTGTTTATTGGAGATACCCTTTCTAAAGTGTTGGATGATTTTGAAAACCAAATCGAAGGGAATAACCACGGTCAGCAAGAAAGCATTAATATTCCTAATATTCCTGAAATATTGCTCGACAATACGGATCGCAATCGTACGTCTCCGTTTGCCTTTACGGGAAACAAATTTGAATTTCGTGCCGTAGGAAGTAGCGATAATTGCAGTTCGGCCATGGTGGTGTTAAATACCATCGTAGCGAATCAGCTCACCCAATTTAAAGTTGAGGTAGACGCGAAAATCAATTCGGGTATATCTACCAAAGAGGCTATCGAAATGGTTCTTCGTACGATATTGACCTCAAGTAAAAATATTATTTTCGGAGGAAATGGATACAGCGATGAATGGGTTGTGGAAGCGAAAAAGCGTGGGTTGAGCAATGTGAAAAATACGGCGGAGGCCTTGCAAGCCTATTTAGCGCCCAAAAGTGTGGCTTTATTTACGGAAAACGGCATTTTCTCTCATAAAGAGTTGGAAGCACGGACCGAAATTCGTTACGAAACCTATGTGCTCAGTTTAGAACTGGAAGCTAAAGTGTTGTCTGAAATGATTCAAACATTTGTGATTCCTTCGGCGATTAAATACCAAGGTAGAATTGCAAAAGGATTGGCAGATATGAAATCTGTTGGTATTGAACCGACATTAATGACGGCCCAAATGGATTTGTTGCGCGCCTTCAGCGGTTTGATAAATTCGGCCCAGCAACTCAATAATAATTTGATTGAAGAAACCGAAAAGGCCATGGCCAATGAGCATGCGAAAGACAGAGCGTTGGTGTTTAATAATGTATTGAGACCCTTGTTTGATGAATTGCGGGCGGTTTCTGATGAAATGGAACGCTTGTGTGATGATGCCGATTGGACCTTGCCCAAGTACCGTGAATTATTAATGTTGTCTTAATGTGCCTAAAATCACCCGATTTCAAGGTAATGTGAATGTAAATTTGAATAAATAAAAAGATATGTCAGAATCAATCGAACACATAGGATGTTTAATCATCGGTAGCGGTCCTGCCGGTTATACCGCAGCGATATATGCGGCTAGAGCCGATATGAAACCGGTAATGTATGAGGGCTTGCAACCTGGGGGACAATTAACCATAACCACGGATGTAGAAAACTACCCTGGTTACCCCGACGGTATTATGGGTCCTGTAATGATGGATAACTTCAAAAAGCAGGCGGTTCGTTTGGGTACCGATGTGCGTTTTGGTATGGTAACTGCGGTTGAATTCATACCGGGTGGACCTCAAAAAGTTATAGTTGACGGAACCAAAGAAATCAGTGCCACATCGGTCATTATTTCTACGGGTGCCTCTGCCAAATGGTTGGGTATTCCCTCGGAAGCCCGTTTGAATGGCAGTGGTGTTAGCGCTTGTGCCGTTTGTGATGGTTTTTTCTATAAAGGCAGTGACGTGGCAATCGTAGGGGCGGGAGATACCGCTTGTGAAGAAGCGAGTTACTTGTCTAAAATTTGCAGTAAGGTGTATATGTTGGTGCGCAAGAGTGAATTCCGGGCTTCAAAAGCCATGCAACACCGCGTGATGAATACGCCGAACATCGAAATACTATTCAATACCGAAACGGATGAAATATTGGGTGAATTTGCGGTAGAGGCGGTGCGTGTTTCCAATAACCAAACTGGGGAAAAGCGCGAGATAGCGATAAAAGGATTTTTTGTGGCAATTGGGCATAATCCCAATACTGAGATATTCAAACCTTATTTGGATATGGAT
>JBIKIM010000327.1:0-2593 GCA_044361605.1 Bacteroidia bacterium
TTCTCTTCCGAATGGGTTCCACAAGCACCTAAAACTCCGAACAATGCGGTTATTCCAATAAAAATCCAATTATTTCTCATCATAAAATTCTATATAACAACCTTTTGCCTTTGGAAATGGTTTTCTAACGGCTTTGCCTTTTTTGATTTTCGCGATGGCATCGGCCAGATAATCGCGGGTTTTCACCGTTTTAATCATGCCGGTTTCGTGCGCTCTATCATCAATGGCTCCTTTATACAAAATGGCCGCGGCGGAATCGACAATCAATGCTTCTGGATACAATTTTATATCGAAGTGCCGACACCAATGCGTCGCGGAGTCGTGAATGATTTCCCCCGAAAACAATTCGAAGCCATCGAAGTCCCACCGTTCTTCCGGCAGTACTTTCAGAAGTCTGAAATTCCAATTTGCGGGCAAAGATTTGCGAATTTCGCGGATGCTAGCGGTATATCGAATGCAAAACGGACATTCATTAGAATAGCTGACAATGACGGTATAGGGCGCTTTTTGCAGTTCCTTTTTTATCTCGGGGGAAACCGAATCAGGCCTTGAACCGGTGCAGAAGGCCAATGCAGCGCTAAGGAGTATTGAAAAGGCGGTTTGTTTTAGCATAGTCCCAAAGTAACATTCCAAATGAAACGGCCACATTAAAGGAGTGTTTGGTTCCTAATTGTGGAATTTCAACGCAGTAGTCGCAGGCATCGATAACTTCTTGCGCTACCCCATCTATTTCATTGCCCAAGATAAAGGCAACGGGTGAATAATCCAAGGTATTTTGCATTAGATCCAAGGCGCCGTCGGCTTGTTCGAGTGCGATGAGGGTATATCCCTGAAGTTTCAATTTTTCTAGGGCCTCGAGGGTCGATTTTTCGTATTCCCAGTCGAGTGATTTTTCAGCCCCGATGGCGGTTTTGGTTATTTCTCGGTGTGGAGGGGTTCCCGTAATGCCGCAAAGGATTAATTTTTGGATTAAAAACGCATCGGCCGTTCTGAAGATAGACCCAACATTATTCATACTGCGAACGTTGTCGAGCACCACTACGATAGGCAGTTTGGGGTGGTCTTGAAATTGTTCGATGGTTTTTCGGTGCAGTTCGGCGTTCCGCAATTTCCTCATACGGCAAAGATACACATGCTTTTGTTGAATAAAGGGGGAAAACTGAGGTGGGTGATGCGGAGCTTGGGACTTATTTTCGTAGGATGCATACGGCGAGCGATTCAAAGAAGGAAACGCCTTTGATGAAACAATACAATCAGATCAAACAGCAATATCCAGGGGCTATTTTGCTATTTAGGGTCGGTGATTTTTACGAAACCTTTGACAGCGATGCGCGCATTGCCAGTAAGGTTTTAGGTATTGTGCTTACCAAAAGATCGAACGGGGCGGCATCGGAAATGGATTTGGCGGGATTTCCCCATCATTCGCTCGACACCTACATGCCAAAATTGGTGCGGGCCGGTTATCGCGTGGCCATTTGCGACCAATTGGAAGATCCGAAGCTCACAAAAACCATCGTTAAGCGGGGTGTAACCGAATTGGTAACCCCGGGAGTGAGTTACAACGATAAAATTCTAGAATCAAACGAAAGCAATTACTTGGCCTCGTTGTGCGAACACGAAGGCGCTTGGGGCATTGCATTTTTGGACATTTCTACAGGTGATTTTCGCTGCGCCGAAGGCGAATTATTTTTAATTCAAAAAATGATAGCCAGCTTCCGACCGAAAGAATTTGTTTTTCCTAAAAGTCAAGTGAAGTCTATTCTGTCGCATTTTGGTACCTTCAAGTCCCAGCAGATACTCGAAGATTGGGTATTTCAGAGTACGTATGCAGAATCGTGCTTGCAAAAACAATTTAAAACCCAAAATTTGAAAGGTTTTGGGATTCAACATTTGGGGGCTGCCGTTATCGCCTCAGCAGGAGCCTTGCATTATTTGGAACAAACGCACCACCACCAGACCTCCCATATTCAAGAAATCAAGCGCATCGACGACAGCCAATTTGTATGGCTCGATGGCTTTACCATCCGAAATTTGGAATTGGTACGTCCGATTTATCCCGAAGGCAAAAGTTTATTGGAAGTCATAGACCAAAGTACCACTCCTATGGGAAGCCGTCTATTACAACAGTGGATGTTGCTGCCGCTGAAAGACCTTAGTATTATTCACGAACGCCTTGAAACGGTCGATGTTTTTGTTTCCGATTTGAATTTGCTGCAGGGGGTGCAGCGCGAACTCAAAGAAATTGGAGATTTGCAACGCTTGTGCGCAAAGGTGGCTTTGCGTCGCATTAATCCGAAAGAATTATTGCAATTGTCGCGAAGCTTAAAAGCCCTAGAATCCTTAAAAAGCGTATTGGGAAAATCGGCTTCCCCCCGCTTGATCGAGCAAGCTAGGAGCGTCCGAGATACCCATTCTATATTTCATTCTATCGATGAGCACATTGCCTCAGACGCTCCCATAAACATCAGTAAAGGTGGCATCTTTAATGCATCGGTCAACGATGAACTGCGTGAACTACGCACCTTGTCGGTAAACGGTAAAGACCGTTTAATTGAAATCCAACACCGAGAAATAGACATTACGGGCATTAGTT
>JBIKIM010000328.1:0-2589 GCA_044361605.1 Bacteroidia bacterium
AGAGTTTTAAAATACTGGTTTCCAGCGAGCCCTTCGGCAAAGCCATGACCTTCGGACTTATGTGTCCGGATCCCCAAGAAACCTTCCAACAATTCGCTGATAATTATACCGTTATCCAAGCAGCCGGCGGATTGGTGTTCAATAAACAGAACCAATTATTGAGTATCAAACGCAACGGAATTTGGGACTTACCCAAGGGGAAAATTGAAAAGCACGAAGACCAACGGGCAGCCGCCTTACGCGAAGTAATGGAAGAAACGGGCATTAACCGAATCAATATTTCCGATAAAATTGGGGAAACCTATCACGCCTATTACGAAAACGACACGATTTTACTGAAGCAGACCCATTGGTATAAAATGAATTCACAAGCCGATACCCTATTGAAACCACAGGAGGAAGAGGGCATTACCGAAGTGAAATTTGAAGATCTCGATTGGTATGCCACAGCGGAGTTCGCTTCTTATTCAAGCATCCACGACATTATACAGCTGGGTTTGCAAAAATTACAAGAAAAAAACGAAGAAGTTTAAGTCCAATTTCTGAATAACTGCGGAGCCTATATCACCACTAAATCAAAAGCATATATTTCAAGCCCTCCAATTACGGGCTGAATGCTCCATCTCTTCAAATCAGGAGATTACCTTTAAACCCCTCAAATTAAAGGCAGAGGTCTGTATTTCTTCAAATCAGAAGTTTACATCTGCACCACTTCCGGCACATATGGCTGGAAATCGCCCTTATGAATGATCAAATCGCGCACCAAGGTGCTGCTGATAAAGCTGTATTGGGGTAGGGTGAGCATAAAAATAGTTTCTACCCGCGTATCCAAACTCTTATTCAATTGGGCTATATGGGCCTCGTAATCAAAATCCGTACCGTTGCGCAAACCCCTCAACAAATACCCCGCTCCTACCGACTCGCAAAACGTAACCGTCAATCCCTCATAGTGTTCCACGCGCACATTCGATAAATCGGCAAAGGTTTTTTGAAGCCATTCGGTTCTTTTTTCTAAGGGAAATAAGGTCTTTTTCGCCGTATTAACCCCGATGGCAATAACCAACTCATCAAAAAGAGGCGCCGCCCGACGTACCACATCCACATGTCCCATCGTTACCGGGTCGAATGTACCTGCAAAAACTGCAATCCGTTTATTCATCTTTGGGGAAATTAGACTCGAATATACTCAATGTTGTGCTACCGTATTCCTTTTTTGTATCTGCCGGCTGCTGCAATATTAGCTGAGGCTGATGTTCAAATAAAAACAAGCCTCCAGCTTTCAAATGTGGCATTACTTTCTGAGGAAACACGTGCAGGTTCCCCAAATCGTAGGGCGGATCTGCAAAAATCAGATCAAAGCGTTCCAGATTTCCCCCGAGAAAAGTAAAAACATCTTTTTTATGAATTTCCCAATTCGCGAGCGCAGGCTGCGATTTTTGCAATTTTTTCTGATACGAATAATTGCGTAAATCGCTATCTATCGAAACCACCCGCTTGGCCCCGTAACTCAAAAACTCCCCCGCCATTATACCCGAACCACTGAATAAATCCAACACCTCCAATCCCTCAAGATCGATTTGATGATTCAGCATATTCATGACACTTTCCCGCACCCGATCGGTGGTCGGACGCACATGCGAAGCGAATCCCGTCGGGAACGTAAAGCCGGCTAATACCCCTCCGGTAACGCGCATTGCGGCATGTTATATAAATAGCCCGACAGTATTTGATGGGGCGAGCGGAAGTATTCGGGATACAACGCATGACGCGTTATGGCCTCCACGCCCAATGATAATTTCTCTAATTCTAGGTCCAGCTGCTGCATCGCATCGGCATCGGCATCGCCGACTAAATCAAATTTTTCTTGGTGGATACCACTTTCTTGAGCCGCTGCCAAAACAAAATAGGCCACTTCCGAAGCACTTTGAACCTCAAATATATTGGCAAATTGCAAACGCTGCTTGGCAAATACAATCACATAGGCCGTTTGTGCATACCACCAAAAAAAGACCACGAAAGGTTTGCGTTCGGCTATGTTGCGGGCGCTTAGATAGACACTTTGAAATAAATGCTGCCGGTTTTTGCCCTTATAACACAAAAAAATCCCCTCATCGAGCAATACCTTGGTGTCAATATCCATGTTTGGCGGCTCCGAACCTAAAAACGCATCCGGCACCACCGAAAAAAGCCGATCCCACAAAACCATACGGCCCTTTTTGTCAACGCCCTTTTTATCGTCGATCCGGTGCTCGCAAACCCTCGAAGGAGAATCAAAGACCAGGGTGTGCAACAATCCATCGTGCTTTAAGGAATAAACCAATGCATCTGCTTCTGAATATTCGCTTCGATACAACCACGGCTCCGACATGCAACAAAATTCAACATTTCGTTCCTTATCCGCAAATTTATTAAGTCCGAACCCTTTAGGGCTTCGCAAATCTCGAACAACATCCTTTTTCTTTCCCTCAACTTTTTCCTTATTAACTCCCTTGAACTTCATCCTTTTTCTTTCCCCGAATATCCATTAATTTCACACCATGAAATCCACCCCACTAAAAATCCTATCTTACCTAACCTATCCCGCTCTTT
>JBIKIM010000329.1:0-2578 GCA_044361605.1 Bacteroidia bacterium
ATGAAAAGCATTTCCCTGCCAAAAGGTTTAGCCACTTCAATTGAACAAAAGCTTCAAGCAGAACAGGATGCCATGCGCATGGAATTCATACTGCAACAAGAAAAACTAGAAGCCGAAAGAAAGATCATCCAAGCCAAAGGTACCCGCGATGCCCAGCTTATTCAAGCAGAAGGATTAACACCAGAAATATTAAAAATGCGCAGTATAGATGCGTTCCAAGAACTCAGCAAATCACCCAATGCCAAGGTTATCGTAACCGATGGCAAAACGCCCTTCCTAATAAAGGACTAAACCCGTCCGTAATGGCGGTAAAGCTGCATTATATTCAAAGGCACCTGTAAAAAATCTCCGATTTTTAACTTGCTGCCTTTGATTTCTTTCCAACGGCGTAAGGGAATTTCCTTGATATGTATCGTTGGAGAATTCCGCAAATACCGAATAAAAACCTCGATATCGAACAACCATTTAGTAACAAACGGTTCTTTGAAACACCGCTTAATTACCGTGGTTTTGAATATTTTACACCCGCATTGGGTATCATAAATTTCTAGTTTAAATAAGGTATCGATTATGGTTAAAACAATCCTCGAAAACCAATGCCGAATGGGATTTCTCTCAATTTGCCACCCTTTTAACTTTACCCGCGAACCAAAAATAATGTCGTAGTCTTCGGCTTCAACGATTTCCAACAAGCGTTTGAATTCCTCAAAAGGCGTTGCAAAATCTGCGTCTAAAAAACCGATATACGCATAATCCGAATCGGCCAATTCTAACATGCCCGCACGTATCACGCCCGCTTTACCCTGATTGGGGGTAAAATCCTTTACAAAAACATTAGAGAATGCATCAGACACCCTATTCAGAACACCTATAGTGTCATCGGTAGAACCGTCGTTCAGCAAGTAAAAATCAATGTGGGTATGTGTCGATACCATTTGCCTGTAAATATCCACATCCAAACGTTGCGATTCGTTATAACAGGGAATCAAACAGGCCGTTTTCATGGTTAGCGTTTCATTACAATATAGGTTGACAATCCGGGCAAATTTACGCCCACCGTTCTTAACAAGGCACCGAGGGCATAATCAATATTCAACACGGCTTTAAAAAGAAACGTTGCCAAAGCTCCGCCTTTCCAAGCAGAAACGCCGATACCCTCTCGGTTGACATCAATCGGGGGCTCAAATACTTTCACAACCGACCGGGCCAAGAACAAACTAAAGAAAAAGTAACCCGATTCCAGTATGTCCATTTTTAAATCGTGCGCGTATTCCTTCACTTGGGAAACCTTATAACGCCGGAAATGTCCTAAGTCAATGTCGTGGTTCGAAAACAAATGCTGATAGGCCGGAACCGTGATAAACAATTGAAATACCGCCACACCCGCGAAATGACCGTCTAAAATCTTAATAAACCCATTATGATCTTCAATATGCTCAATCACATCGTTCAATAGCACGATATAGGCACATTCTTTGTCTATGGTGAGCTCGGTAATATCCTGTAGATAAGATACGTGATCATTAACCGTTTTGAGGGTATTTATATTTTCCGGGGTAAAATTGATATCGATGGCAACCACGTTGGAAATACCATTTGAAGGGTTATTTTTTGCCCAATACGAGTCAAATTCATGGTACAACTGCTGCACCACAAAGGCGTCGCCGCAACCAATATCTACCAATACCGGCTGAATACCCGCAGGAACGCCTTGAAGCATTGTTTTTACCTTTTGCTTTATAATCGCATAGCGCGCCAATTCCCAAGGGTGGCGTTTTACATGAATGTCGATATTGCCGTTTTCTACTAAGTCCATACTGAGGTCGAGCAGACAAAAATAGGGCAATTAACGCCTAAGTGTATTAAAAATACCTCTTGTGTTTTTGCTTTCAATCGGACTTAAAAAAGTTTAGCAGCCAATTTTATGTATCTTGCCGCTATCATGTCACCGTTCAAACCTGGATTTGCAAATAATGGCAATACCTTTTATGCCGAATTGCGCCAAGAAATAGACCTCTACTTTTCTAAAAATCAGAAAAGAAAAACCGGAAACGGAAAGCTATACCGCAAAACCGCTTTTGCCTTAATTGGAGTGCCTGTTTTACTTGCTGTTTCCTTCTCTAGTCCTTTTTGGGGAAATGCGCCCATGTGGTTGAATTACCTCATTTTTGCACTCTTGGGTGCCATGCACGCCTTTACGGGGTTCAATGTAATGCACGACGCCTGTCACGGTAGTTTTTCATCTAAACCCTGGATCAACAACCTCTTTCAACATTCTATAGGTCTTTTAGGCTCACACGCACCCATCTGGAAGTTTAAGCACAATGTGTTACACCATACGTGGACCAATGTAGATGGAGTCGACGACGACATCGCTAAATCTCCTATGCTCCGCCATTGCCCTACCCAAGCCTATAAACCCGTTCAAAAATACCAACATCTCTATATGTTTGGCTTGTATGCCATCTCCACCATTTGGTGGCTTTTTGGCAACGATAGTATCAAATATGCCAAAGGACAAGTCAATCAGCAAGACATGCCCAAAATGACGGGGGTAGATCACCTCACTTTTTGGGGA
>JBIKIM010000330.1:0-2564 GCA_044361605.1 Bacteroidia bacterium
CTGTATCAGAGTTCCGTTTTTGAATATGGAAACGTTTTCATTTAATTCATTAAAAAAAACAGATATTCCACCGGCAGCGGTACCTTGATTCGCAGTTGATCCTACAGCCGTTGATGTGGCACCCCAGAACAACCAAATCCCATCGGCACCGGTACCTCCACCGGCATAATTTTGCACAGATAGGTATAAAGGAGCGTTCCAATCAATATCTTTTTCCCAATACACTTTGCCATTTTGAGCGGTATTTGCCGAGGTTAGTTGTACGTAATTGGTTTGCCACGATGCATTGCCTGCCAATGTAGCCCCTAAGCTATTCAGCGTTGGATTTCCCTCTAAATAACTCCAGTGGAATTCACCTGGATTGCTGGTTTGGTCTTCCAAGCGTTGCCATGTGGTTCCATTCCAGTAGTAATATCCGGGAGTAACGTTGTTTGGGAATGTACCTGCAGTTGCTGTATTATAAACTAATAATGAAGTTGTAGGAGTAGTCGCAGGAGATGCTGACGTTATACTGCCTAAAGCCAATCTGGGAACTAAAATCCCTTTATTGTTGGCAGTTATGTCTAACTCAGCTGATGCAGCTGGAGTGGTAGTTCCAATACCGATTTGGGCATTCAAATTTCCTCCCATAAATAAAATTGAAATTATTGCGAGTGCCCGATTTGTGTTTTTCATGATTCTTTAATTATGAGTATTGTATTTAATTATCGAGGTTTATGAACCCCTGATTCAATGAGTATTCGGCGCACGTCGTGATTGTGGTTGGCACCGCCCGTAACAGCACCTAAGCCAAAATAATCACCCCCAGCGCTGTAAGAACCCAGTTGCACAGTGCCTAAATAGACCCCGTTATTGATGTGGATGTCGACATATCGAGTCCCGTTTGGATTTACACCAAAATAAACATCTTGTACCTGCCATTTTCCATTGTCTAAGTTGGAAATGTCTGAGAATGTTTGTTGGAGGGACCCGTTTTTGTACACTTGCACCCTGTCGATATATTCGTCGTACCAAATAGCTATCCCTCCGCTTGCGTTATTGTAAAAGCCTGAGGCACCAACGGCCGAAGACCCCGCTCCCCAAAAGAGCCAAGTGCCATCGGCACCGGTTCCACCACCTGCGTACGTTTGTATGGAAATATGTAAGGGGGCATCCCAATTAATGTCTTTTACCCAATAAATTTGACCGTTTTGTGCATTACCTGCAGAGGTGAGTCTTACAAAATTAGTTTGCCATGAGGCGTTACCTACTAAGGTTGCACCCAAGCCATTTTGAGTTGGATTTCCTTCCAAGAAACTCCAATGAAATTCTGCGGGGTTGTTGGTCTGGTCTTCTAAGCGTTGCCAAGCCGCACCATTCCAAAAGTAGTAACCGGGTTTGACATTGGCGGGGAACGTGCCGGCGGTAGCTGTATTGTAAACCAATAATGAAGTCGCGGGAGCACTTACAGGCGATGCGGAACTCAAACTCGTTAAGGCTATCCGTGGAATTAATAATCCCTTAGAGTTGGAAGCTATTTCCAATTGTGATGAACTCGATGGGGTGGTTGTTCCAATGCCTACTTGGGCAAATAGGGTTTGTGCGAACAAACCTGCTAATGCCACTATAAAAGTTTTGATCAAAGGTGTATCGTTTAACATTTTATGTGGGTGACATCCCATGCCTGTGGTTCAGATTGAGAACAATTTTACAACGTAAAAATGAGAAGTCGTATGCTTGGTGCGCATTGGGTTATCAAATTTGATATAAGGATACAATTTTGTGACAAATTCAAGCGAATCCATATCCCCAATAACAAGCTTTTTCTGAATCCAACACTAAAAGCGCTGATAGATTTTGAGATATATAAGATTGGAATGACCGATGTCTAATTAAGTAATTATAACGATTATAGATACTGGCTTATCATCTTTTTATACCGCTCTTGGTAATCTAAGCCTGTTTTGCCGCCTAAATTGGCTTGTTGCTCATTCATCTTTTCAACGCGTTTTCCTGGATCGGGGTGGGTGCTTAAAAAGTCGAGTCGCTTCGATGTAGACGAACCCTGGATGCGTTCGAAAAAGCCCGCCGCACCGGTGGCTCGGTAACTGGTATTGTAAAGCCAACGCACACTGTATTCGTCCGATTCCAATTCGGCTTTACGGCCGTAGCTTAATTGGGCGAGACCGCTGGCAATTTGTGTTAATCCGTGATAAGACGTATCAATCAATAGCGTAGTAAATAGCTCCAATCCGAACTGTCTGGTAAGGGCCTCCGTACTATGTCGCTTTGCCGCATGCGCAATTTCATGTCCCATCACGCCTGCTAATTCTGCTTCACTTTCAAGAAACTTTAAAATGCCCGTATAAAAGTAGATATATCCCCCTGGGGTACAAAAGGCGTTCAGGGTATTGTCGTCTTTGATAATGCGAATTCTCCAAGGGAAACTTCCCTCATGATCAACGTCGTTATTCAATAAAATACTGTCTCTAACGGCATATAGATATTGATAAATTTGGGTGTTTTTTTGGCTATCGAGAAGGAGGGTGGCATTGCTGTTGTCAAATTCTGACGCAACTTGTGCC
>JBIKIM010000331.1:0-2561 GCA_044361605.1 Bacteroidia bacterium
TTCTTTTCTTCCTACGTTCGCAAATTCGCTACGATCGGCACGGATATGTACGGTATCAACGGCTGGTATTGGATTGCCCTCAGGCACCCACAAAGTGGTGTCTCCTAGAGAGGCCAAGCAGGCGGCGATATGGACTACGTGTAGCAGCATAGAAGTACCGTTGCTCGGAAATAAATAGCATGGAGCGTGCAGACACACTAAAGGTCTGAAGACACATACTACCGCGCTTTTATTCCCGAAAGCGGATTGTTAGGTTGAGCGTGGCAGGTCTTCTGACTTCCTCGCTTTAGGCGCCTTCCCGTTTTCACAGTGGCATAAAGGCCTGAAGCATGTCTCTTTTTAAAGAGATGAGGTTACAGCTGCGGGTACAGTCTCGGTTTTACACCGAAGTTCCCTTTTCATTTTCCCAACATCTTGCCAGATGCCGGTCAAAACCAAAACTCGATGCAAACATACGCGGCTTTGTCGAATTCTTTATAGAGTTCTTTTCCACATGATTGGTCGAAGCAATCACAGATATGTCGATAGTTTGTCCACACTTTCCAAGTAGCATGATTACCTTTGTTGGTATGCTTAAGTTTTGCATTTTATGGATTGGCATCGGTTTAGCGGCTGAATTAAGCGCACAAAATACGAGAATACTCGGACTTTCGGGGTGCATAGACTTAGCCTTGGAGAGCAACATTGACATTTTATTGAGCGATATCAATCGAACACAGTCGGAAATAGACCGACAGCAATCTCTTTGGAATATGGGTCCCGAAGTCAGTTTTTCAGGCGGCCAATTCTATCAAAGCGGTCGTAGCATTGACCGTTTCACCAACCAGTTTGTTCAAGAAACTGTAGGAAACAGTTCGGTTCAGCTGCAAAGTAGTTGGGTTGTTTATGCCGGGGGAAGTTTAAGAAAATCGGTACAGCGCAGTAAAAAATTGGTTCAAGCGAGTGCCCTTGATTACCAGCAAACACAACAAAATATTGTTTTGAGTGTTGCCCTTGCCTATTTGCAGTGTTTGCAAAGTAAAGAACTTTTAAAAGCCAACGAATCTAATGAAGAATCGCTGCTTCAAGACCAAAAGAGAATCGAAAAAATGGTTTATTCTGGAGCGGTAAACGAAGGCATGTTATTAGCATCAAAGGCTCAAGTGGCTCAAGCCAATGCACAAAAAGTGCAGATTAAGAACCAACACCAAAGCGCCCTATTGAATCTTAAAAACCTGTTGCGTATACCGGTAAATGAGATTTTCGATATCGAATACAGTATGACACCGGCTCCCGATTACGTTGCGTATCCCGCGAGTTTAACGGAAATGATTGACAGTGCATTGTCGCGGCGTGCGGATTACCAAGCAGCCCGATTGCAAAGGGAAGCATCGGCACTTTCTATCGGTATTGCGCAGGCCCAACTATTACCTGTGCTTTCCATTGGCGGAAACTTAAGTTCCATTTACAGCGATAAATCCCTCAGTGTTACTGGGTTTCAAATCACAGGTATGCAACCCATTGGTATTGTTCAAGGAACGAATGAAATTGTTGAGGCGCCCACCTTTAGTTATCAAACTCAAACCATCGATTTCACCAAACAGATGCGCGATAACTTTGGACAAAGTTTTGGTGCCAATTTATCGGTTCCTTTATTCGGCAAACTACGTGCGCAAAATGGGGTTAAATCAGCCAAGCTGGGTTACTTGCAGCAAGGCTTGAATGTAGATCGGATTAGGCAAAATGCGATTGTGGAGGTTACCAATGCCTATCAAAGCTTTAGCAATGCGGCAATGCAATACCAAGCCCAACGAGAAAACCATGAAGCACAGCGGTTAAATCTAGAATTTGTGCAAAAACGTTTTGAAAATGGTCAAGCGACCTATTTTGAGTTGCAGCTGGCCAAGAATCAAGAACTCATGGCCTATCAAAATTTTCTAAGTAACAAATACGAAGCGGCCTTGCGAAATCTTATTTTGGATGTCATGTACCGCGGTGATTTAACACTATTAAAACCTTAATTTATCACATGAAAAAGAGAAAAAATATTTTATGGATTTCCATTTCCACCGTTGTGGTTGTGCTGGTTTGGGCCACTTTCTTTAGAGGGGGAAACGAAAACCTTGTCGTGAAATCCCAAAAAATAGCGCTTAGAGATATCACCGAATTGGTAACGGTAACGGGAAAAATACAACCCCGTACGGAAGTAAAAATCAGTGCCGATGTAAGCGGAGAGATCACCGAAATGTGGGTCTCTGAAGGCGATTCTGTTAAGAAGGGACAATTACTATTAACGATTAACCCAGAAATTTACATTACGACCGTGAATCAGCTCATTGCCAATCTGAACAATGCGCGCGCCAGTTTGGCATCCGCAGAAGCGCAAGAATTGCGGGCTAAGAATAATTTTAAATTAGGAAAAGATTTATTCAAAAGACAGGAGTTTTTGTATAAAGACAAGGTGATTAGTTTGCAAGATTTCGAGAATGCCACCTTGCAATTTCAACAGCAAGAAACCGAAGTAGTCGTTGCATCTAAATCGCGCATGGCTGCTTCCTTTAATGTTAAGAGTTTAGAAGCTC
>JBIKIM010000017.1:0-9189 GCA_044361605.1 Bacteroidia bacterium
AGCGGTACCATGCCAAAATCCACTTAACGCGAAAACGATAAACACCGCTAAACTGGTACCCGCTCGCTTCCACCGGCGTAAGGCATAACTCAAAGGGAAATACACATACGAATTGAACCACTGAGAGAGCGTGATATGCCAACGCTTCCAATATTCCGTTACGTTTTGTGCAAAAAATGGGAAGTTGAAGTTTTGCGGTATTTGAAAACCCAACCATAAAGAAAGTCCGATAGCGATATCGGTATACCCGCTGAAATCAAAATACAAGGCAAACGTTTGTAATACACTTGCGATGAAAACCTCCATCGAGGTGAAAAATTCAGCACTTTCAAAAACACGATCTACAAAATTGATGGATAAATAATTACCGATTATGAACTTTTTAATGATCCCTGATGCAATTAAAAAAGCACCGGTATTAAGTGCGGCAGAATCGGTATACCACGTTTTACTGCGCAGTTTTTGCAGAAAATCTGAAGCCCCGGCAATAGGTCCTGAAAGCATTAAAGGGAAAAAGCTAGCATACGTCCAATAGTGAAAAAGATTGGTTTCGGGCTCTTCGATGGTTTCGTAATAAACATCAAAAACATAACTCATAGAGCGAAATGCATAGAACGAAACACCAATGAAATAGAGGGGAATAGGAAAGTGTATGTCCGATTCCATATCGTTTAATTGCAGCCAATCGCTAAGATGTCGGAAGCCCAATATTAAGCCAACATTGAGGAGTACGCTCATCCACATTAAGGCTTTTTTTCGCACATCCTTGCTTTGGGCGTGTATGCCTTTTGCTAAGACAAAGTCTAAAGTGGAAGCCACTAACAATAGAATTACGGCATATTGTGTGAGCATGGTAAAAAACACCAAATTACCAATAAGAAGAACCCCTGTTTTCCACGAATTAACGCGGGAAACACTTAGAAATACCAGATATAAGGCAAACCAAAATACGAAAAAAGCGGGAGTATTGAACGCCATAGATTATTTAACTTTTAAACGCTTACCTGCTCGTATATCACTGCTGCGCATATTGTTGAGTTGCTTTAATTCAGATACCGACATACGGTATTTTCGAGCAATGCTATAAAGAGTTTCTCCCCGTTGAATCGTATGATATTGTGTGGCACTATGGTTGCGTGGCGTTTTTTTGTTTTTCCTGGGAACATTTACATCCACACTATTTACGCTTCTTCTAGCCGGCAATGCTTGAATTTCAAATTCTGTAAATACACGCAGTAATTGTCCTTCACGCAAGGCATACCCTCCGAGTCGATTCCATTCTTTTAATTGAATCACGCTAATGTTATACATTTGGGCGATACCCCAAGCGGTTTCCCCTTTCTTAACTTCGTGTTCCAGCCATTTTTTTTCCTTTCCGAGAATCTCTTTTGATAATTCTACCGAGTCAAGTTGACTTGGGTCTAAACAGGGAATTATTATCGACGTTTCTTTATTTGGAGAATTAAAGAAGCGGTGGTAAGTGCGGCCGAAGGATTGATATATTAAGCTACCCTTTAACTCATAGCCATCGCGTGTAAGATGCACGCCATCGCGGTTTGCCAGTTGTACAGACTTCCAAATCTTCATTGATTGATTGCCCCCTGCTACTCGATACCAATCGTAAAAGGCCACATTTTCTGATTTGGCAACATCGGAAATCATCGTTGAAAAAATCGAACAGGCCCTAACACTGTATCCCCCGCGGTGAATATCTTGGCTATTGCTTAAAATCACCACTGCATCGGGTGCATAAGTTTTGAACATTTCAATTATCGAAACCAAATTGTCTTTGAAACGTTCTTGTTCCATGCCTTTTTGATAGAAATCATTTGCTCCCACATCGAGAATAATGGCATCCGGCTTTAAGTCTTGTAGATGCTGTGGAAGTTTGTTTTCTCGCATTACGGAATAATGTCCAGCCCCATTAATTCCCACACTGCTATATAGCAGTCCACGGTCTTCCGGAGATTCTATGCTAATTCCGTAAATTTCAAATTGCGATTGACCCGAATCCGTTTTTCGTAATTCAAACAAATATTCTGAATTACCACGTGGCATATCCACAAACAATTGATCGCTCAATGAATCGATATCCGAATTGAACACGTCTACTTTCACCGTATCTCTTCCCGAAATTATGCGCAAATCGAAGGATCGGGGACTGCGATCCATCAGAATCCGTAATCGGGTAAATTCTGGACGAATAGCCCCTTCTATAAAGTTTAATTTAAAAGCAGATTGTGGATCATAGGTGCGCGAGGTAATACCGGTTACACCTAAGGGAAGTTCGGGTACTCGTTCTACGTTTCTGGCATAATACCATTTTCCAGTATGTCGGGAACGATAATCGGCGGCTGTGTGCGTTCTAGCTGTGGTATAAGGGAAAATCATACCCCTACCCGCATGACCAAAGGTATTGCCCAACAAAGTGCGGGTTTCATGGGTGAAAATATCCGCTTGAACGTGAGAGTCGCCAATATGCAATATATGAACACGCTTTTTATTGGTTTTTTTGAGCTTGTTCATTAAAGGGGCAATTACCGATTTTTTATGTGTTTGTATCACATTCACATTAGAATCTATCCAGGGATATTTTCCGTACTCGAATGCCTTCCAGTTCAAGGTTTGTGCCTTAATCTGTGCGGTCAAAACCCCTAAAACCAATGCGATAATCAATCGGATTTCCTTCATGCTTATTCTCCTGTTCGTAGTCTAAATGCCTCGTAGGCGTGTAGTAATTCTTTGCTTAACTCACGGGCAAATATCTTTTGGCCCCGCGGACCTAAATGCCCGTCTAAACTCGCTATATGCGATGATCGCCAAGATAAAATGCCGCCTTTATCTTTAATCATTTGATAGAAATCAAAATAGGCCATGCCCTGTTCCATCGCCACCTCGCGCAGCCAACGATTTAATATGGGGCAGGAAGCATAGCAGGCCAGATTTTCCCCTCTTTGATAGCCCATATCACCGGGTCCTATCACTAAAAAAGACATATTAGGACAACAAGAACGGTATTTCTTAAAAAGCGTCCGAAAAATATCTTTAACCCATTTTTCGCTTTTCGGGTCTGATTTTAAATATGGAATCATGTTGTTTCCGAAATGAAAAATCGCCAGTCCTGTTCCTTGGGCTTTCGCCGTTTGTTGTAGTACGGAACTTGAAATAGCCCGTAAGCCATCACCAGAGTGCCCTCTAATGCCAAAATTGTCTAAATAAACGCCTTTTGAGGGACCTTCAAAATTCAATCCGAAAACCTTCAATCCGTTTCCTTTACAACGCAGCTCTATATTGCCGTATAAAGCCGAATCTCCAATTTGATAGGCGTTAACACTCCCTTGTCTGAAAACTCTATTAGCGGACTTCCAAAAGCTATCTTTGGATTTTCGCCATTCAATAGTGTATCCCGAATCTGTGGCACATTGGAGGCTTAATTGACGGTACTTCAATGATTTTAATACCTTAAAACGAATGGCATTCCATTTTTTTGCATTATTATCCTTGGGCACAAATACCAATCCAGAAGGTCCGAAATGTGTTGTTTTTTTGCGGTGTTGGAAGCAATTGTATTTATTCCAATCTGATTGACTTCCCAATTCTAGTTGGGTATAACTCGCTGGATTACTTATAGGCACATATCCCAAACCATATCCCCCAAAATTTTGTTGCAATTCAGCCCGTAATTCTTTGGTTATGCGATCGCCTTCTACTTGGGAATCTCCATAGTACCATATACGAACCGATTGCTTAGCTGCTGCATTTAAGCGCACAAAAAAGGATTCTAATACGTCTGATTCTGGAGAAAAATATAAATATTTGAGAGCCGCATTCAAACTGTCGTATACGATCTTGGCCGAGTCTCCCAAAGGTATAAGCGATGGCCTCTTTAAAACCGCATTGGGCTCTAGGGTCACTATTTCATTAACACTTTCGTTGGTGCTTGAATAACCGCGCTGAACCGACTCGGCGGTATCGATACCTGCAGATTCTTCTTCCAGCAGCACAACGTCTAAACCGTTTTCCAAGGAAAAGAAATAGATTCCTTGGTTTTCGAGCCATTTTTTGCTAATTGGTTGAGAAAATGCAAAAACCGATAGGCCTAACAAAAGGCCTATAATCAGGGTGAAAACTATTGGGTGTTTATTATTGGGCACCTTTCTTAGCCAATATCAAATCCATCATATCTCCAACATTTTTCATTCCGATGAGCTCTTTTAGTTTGAATTTTACGTCAAAATGAGCTTCAACATCCGCAATCATGCTGAGATGCGTAAGGGAGTCCCAACCCGAAACGTGTTCGGCATTGAGCGTATCCGTAATTTGAATTTCAGGATTGCGAAAAACCTTCGCGAAAATGGGGTGTAATTCTTGAGTTATTTGTTCTCTATTCATGATTTTTCAATAATTGTAACTTACAGCTACCACTCAACAAAGATAAACGAACAAGTGACTCGTTGCATTGCCTTTGATTCACAGAAAAGCCCATGTATTCATATAACGACACCGCGTTTGTGTTAATTTCTAAAACTTGGATTTCGGAAGGATAGTCTTGAAAGGTGTTTAAGGTTTGCAGAATCAATGCTTTCATATACCCCTTGCCCCGATGTAAGGGATGCGTGTAAAGGTGCTCTAATTGCACATATTGCGATTTGCGTTCGATGGTTACCGATGCTAAAACCTGCAATTTGTCTTTGGCCGATTCCCATTCTTTTTTGAGGAAAAAATTTAAAATCTGCGCTTTTAATAGGTCTGAAGACAAACCCTCAGCGCCTTCAATCCATGCCGAAAGTCCCGCCACCGCAACTCCTTCCGCCGCTTCTAACACATACCAATGATCCAAACACCAAGGTTGACCGGCGATCTCTTCGTCGAAAATCCCTTTTATTATTTGGGAAAATTGCAAAACAGAAACCCCAAAAGTTTCAGAATATGGAAAAATTGCACCTCCCGATTTCTCGCTTTCAACGATACAATCAATAATAAAATCTAAATCTTTGGGTTCGGCTTTGCGCAGTATCATACGGGCTAATTCTAATGGATGAAGCGATTTTTAAAAATTTGCGTCGATAATTCCCTTTAAGGCTTTTTTATCCACCTTGCCATTGGCATTCAAGGGAAAAGGATGAACGGCATGAACCTTCTTGATATGCATGTAATCAGGAAGGTGTTCGTTTACCACGGAAATGTCAAATGGGATTTTCTCGGTATCAAATACCAAATGAAGTTCCCAACCATTCAGCGTTTCCACCGCTAAACAGCGGTTTAGTATTTCGGGAAGTATTTTACTGCCTGCGAATTCAATCTCGGATAATTCAATGCGGTATCCCTGAATTTTGATTTGGTCGTCGCTGCGGCCGTGGCAAAAATAATCGGGCTTATCAAAACTTCCAATATCGCCACTTTTATAAAACCAAATTCCTTCGTTTTCGAAGAATTTGGAACGCTGGTCTTCATTGGCGTGTAAATACCCTTTGGTTGTTTGGTCGCCGCCCAAACACAATTCTTGGGTATCGTCTAATAAGAGTGAAACCGTTTTCATAGGCTTCCCAATACAAACAATACCATTTTTATGTAAGCAATCGGTTAAATCGCTTGGCACCGTATACCGGGTGCAGTAAATAGTGGCTTCGGTAGGACCGTATACGTTATCGATTTGCGTTTGAGGACAAGCCTTAGCCCAAATGGCAACTTGGGAAAGTTTCAGGGCTTCCCCACAAAATTGACTAACTTTTAAATGCGGCAATTCCAATTCATCTGCGTACGGTGCTAGCATTTCTACCGCCGAGGGTACCATCAACGCAAAGCTGATATTTTCACTTTCCAAGGTGTCGTATAGAGCCAAAGGCTTAACCAATTTTTGACTTGGAACGTAAAAAGAGGCACCTAATAGGGTGGGAACACCAAAACTCATTACCGATAGATCGAAGGTAAGTTCGAACATTTGCAGAAATTTATCTTGGTCTGTTAAGTCGTATCCCAATTCCCCAAAACCGTCAAAAAAGGCCTGTAAATTCCCGAAGGTAATCGGCACTCCTTTGGGTTTACCCGTAGTTCCGGATGTGAAGAGGATATACGCATTATCGCCGTTTTCTGCTGTGATTAACTTCCACCGAAAGGAATTTACGGATTGCTTTTTAAGCAGTTCAAGTTTATTTATTTGGGGAAGCCCGATATTCTGGGAATCTAGAACCCAATTTAGAGTGCTTGCTTCGACGATATCGTGCAAACGTTGGGTGGGATAATCGGGATTTAGGGGAACATATGCTTTACCGCACATCCAACAAGCGATTAAGGCAGCATAGGTTTCGAAATCATTTCTTAAAACCACACCAATCGGACCCTCACTGTGAGAGATAGCAAGTTGGTGGTCTTGAATATAATTGGAAAGGTCGCCGTAGGTAAATGTTTTTTGCTCAATTACGCACCAGTTTCTTTCTGGATGCGTGTGTATTTGATTGGCTATTAATTCGGGAAAACGCATCGCTTAATCCTTCAGCATTTTGTTGACCCATTCGCTGGTGGTTTTTGGGTCGGCTTTCCCTTTGGAACGTTTCATTACCTCGCCAACAAACATGCCGAGGAGACCTGTTTTTCCGCCTTTAAATTCGGCTACTTTTTCGGGAAATTCGCCCAATACTTGTTGCACCAATTCTTCAATAAAGCCAGTATCGCTGCTTGTGGCTAAGTTCAAGCGCTCTACAATTTCTTTCGCTGAAGATTCGGGTGAATTGATAAACGCAGGAAATAATTTTTGGCTGGCAATACTGTGATTAATGCTACCTGATTGAATGAGTTGTATGATTTCGGCAATCTGTGACGCTTTTAAGGGGAAATCAGCGAGATGCAGGGCGCGTTCGTTTAGAAAGCCACGTATGGTAACGGTTACCCAATTAGACGCGGTTTTATGCGGAACTCCCAATTGCACTAACTCTTCGAAATAAAATGCCGATTCTTTATCGTCGATTAAAACAGAGGCATCATAATCGTTCAATCCATATTGCTCGGTAAAGCGTTGGTATAAAGATTCGGGTAACTCAGGCATGTTTTCACGCACGCGTTGAATATCGGCATCGGTTACTAGGGTAGGAGGTAAATCGGGCTCAGGGAAATAACGGTAATCGTTGATGGCTTCTTTTTTTCTCATAGAGAAAGTAGAACCATTCAATCCGTTGAAGCCACGGGTCTCACCTTCCACTTTACCGCCGTTTTCGATTAAGGCAATTTGGCGTGTGATTTCAAAGTCTATCGCTCGTTTTACGTTAGAAATAGAATTCATGTTTTTGACTTCTACTTTGGTGCCAAAAACCTTAGAACCAATGGGCATTACAGATATATTGGCATCACATCTAAGGCTGCCTTCTTCCATGTTCCCATCACAGATTTCGAGGTAACGAACCAACCGGCGGATTTCAGAAACGAAAGCGTATGCCTCATCGCCATCTTTGATGTCTGGTTCGCTAACGACTTCAATTAGTGGGGTTCCCGCTCGATTATAATCTACAAGTGTGTCGTATAAATCTTGATCGTGCATACTTTTGCCCGTATCTTCTTCCATGTGTATACGCGTTAAACGTATGGATTTCCGAATACCTTCTTTCGTTTTTATGGGCACTCGGCCGCCTACACACAAAGGGGTGTCGAATTGGGTTATTTGGTATCCTTTGGGTAAATCGGCGTAATAATAGTTTTTTCGAGAGTACCGGTTGATACGAGTTATGTCGCATTGCAGGGCCAATCCCATTTTTATCGCTTTCTCTATCGCTTGTGCGTTGTGCATCGGCAAGGTACCAGGATGTCCTAAACTAATGGGACTAACTTGGGTATTGGGCAAGGCGCCATATTCCGTTGAATCGGAAGAAAACGCTTTACTTTGGGTAAGGAGTTGAATATGAATTTCTAATCCAATAACGGCTTCGTAGCTTAACATAATGCGATTACAAAGATAACGTACGATAATGTGTTTTACTACCTGAAAAAGGGCTATTTTTGCGGTAGGCAGTTCGTTCTATCGACTCGTGCAAACGAGTAGGAAAGTCCGGGCAACACAGGGCATCGCACTTCCTAACTGGAAGGGGGCCGAAAGGTTCACAGAAAGTGTCGCAGAAAAGTACCGCCCCGACGTGTTTGGGGTAAGGGTGAAAAAGTGAGGTAAGAGCTCACTCGTTCCGGTGTGAATCGGGATTGGGATAAACCTTGCGGGTTGAAAGACCAAATAAATCTGGATTAAAGGGCGGCCCGCCCAATCGCTTGCGAGCCAGAAGGGTAGGTCGATTGAGGTATTTCGTGAGGAATACCCTAGATGAATGATAGAAGCCACGGCAACAACCGTGCGCACAGAACCCGGCTTACAGAACTGCCTTTTTTTGAAAAATAATAAAAAACATTTGCATTGTACCTTACCAATGTTGTACATTTGCACCACTCTTCGAAAGAAGCATGCGAGAGTAGCTCAGCTGGTAGAGCACAACCTTGCCAAGGTTGGGGTCGCGAGTTCGAATCTCGTCTCTCGCTCGACTAAAAAGCCCTGAATTTTCAGGGCTTTTTTTATGCAATTTCTGTACAACCTTTTTTAATGCTACAGCCTCTTTAGCCCGCGTTGCGCTAAATGGATCTAACGAATACCAAGAGTCTCATACGGACGTGTTGGAAAGCACGCCAATAGGTTTTTAGGCCACACATGAATGTGGACCCTTCATAAAACGAAATGGTCCGGATGCGTTGGAAAGCGCGCCAATAGGTTTTTAGTCCACATATGAATGTGGACCCTTCAAAAAACGAAATGGTCCAAACGGACGTGTTGCAAAGCACGCCAATAGTTTTTTAGGCCACATATGAATGTGGACCCTTCATAGGATCAAATGGTCCAAACGGACGTGTTGAAAAGCGCGCCAATAGGGTATCAGGATAAATGATTGATTGAAATACTACTTTAAATAGAGGATATAAAAAAAGCCCCGTTTCCGGGGCTTTTAAAAAGACATTATGGTTAGAACTAACGACGCTTTGTTTTTGCGTCGATACCACTAACGGGTAATTTATTGTATTTTTTCTTTGAATTTCCTACAGGAGAACCTACGCGAATCATCGCACAACGGAATCCTAAATAGGAGGCAGACTGATCTTGATCAAGGAAGCGTCTTGAACCAGCAGTGGCTTGGTAAACACGATCCGTCCAGTTACCACCTTTGA